>NZ_JBECOS010000017.1:0-152734 GCF_040104455.1 Pseudoalteromonas sp. BZB3
GAGACAATGTTTTTCTGAGAACAACCTTTCCATGAGCATTCATTCCCACAAGAGAGAATGTATTTTTTGCTAAATCGATACCAAGTGTTTTAATGTTATTCATGATGGATTCCTCTTATTTGAGTGTCGCACCTTAAACATGGCACAAGTGCCTAGAAAGGGGGAGTCCATCTCATTCGTTAGGTAACATGGGAGATATAGTGCTCAACGAGCTTTGGTACGAACACTCTAAAATGGCCTTTCCTAAAGTGCTTGGTGGTAAAGAGATTAATGGGGTTTGCGTTACCACTTTAGACGCTAAAGTTGCAGGGTGCATTGATTCCTATGTAAAAAGTGGTAATGGTCAGCTAACTATTACACATTATCAGTTGTTGGAAGCTTCGAAAGGTAACTTAGAGTCTATCTTAAAATACTTAGATGCTGAGTCTTTAGAGTATTTTCGTCGTCTCCACAAAATCTGTAGTTTGGTAACTGCAGAGGCAAGTGTTACCTAACAAATTAATTAAACAATGGACGCAAAACAGCAGGCCAATGCTCTTTCGCCGCTAATTTTAGCCTCTTTTTTTTATCAGTTGGGCATAAAGGAATGCTATGAGAAAAATTATAACTATATTGACATTATTATTTACTACCGTGACTTATGCAGAAAGTGAGATTGAATTAAAAAAAGCATTGAATTCACACTTTAATATGGATGAAGTTAATTATGAGTTTGCTTTTGTTGATTTAAACAATGACGGTATAAAAGATGTTTATGTTTACCTTAACGACAGAAACTGGTGTGGCTCAGGTGGTTGCACATCATTTGTTTTTGTTGGTACTAAAGAAGGCTTTAAATTTCAATCTAAAGTTATGATCACTAAAAAGCCGGTATTAGTCTCGCCGATTAAAAATAAAGGGTGGAGCAATTTAGTGGTGACTACTGGCGGCGTTGGTCAAGTCGTTTTAAATTTTGATGGTTTTGAGTACCCATTAAATCCTTCTATGCAACCTAAAGTCTCCGAAAAAGAAGTCCGTAGCTCTAGAATAATTTTAAAATAGCGCAATAAAAAATCTATAAAATGGAGTTTAATTAATGAAGGGGGAATATAAAACAGTTCATTTCAGGTACCAAGGTTTATTTTAGTCAAAAATTGACGCACAAGCCTTACAAGATGATTTAAATAGTTTGGGCAATAATGGCTGGGAGCTTGTTGAACTAGAGTTCAATATGGGTAGTTTAGACAAAAATACTGCAGCAATTGCTATTTTAAAACGACCTAAATAAGGTAAATGGATTTATATTACCTGTGGCTAAACAACAGATGGCAAGTATTAGCTAAACGATAAGTCGAGTCGGAGATTAATGTTTATATGAAAAATGGACATCCTAAGAATCATAAATCTAATGGTATTGTTGATTTGTTTACCCCTCACACTGAATTGGCGTTGTTGAGCTCAATGCGAAAATCTAAGACTTTAACAATAATTGTTTTAGTTTTTGTATTAGCGGTTATCGGTTTCTTATTTTTCTTATTAAGAATGGTTAAATAAATATTTTCCCCTGAAACTTGCGGGGTAAATTATAAAATTAACAACCTTTTTGATATGTTAAATTCAGTAGATTTTTATCGCTTATTTTGAGTTAGTGCTGATAGCCCTTAAAATAGAATAATAAAACCAAGGAGAGAGCAGTGCATAAGTCTTACTTAATAATTCCTCTAACATTTGCTTTGGCAGCGTGTTCATCAACACCGGAAACTGAACAAGTTCAATCGAATTACCTAGATTTGTCTGCGAAAAAACAGGTCAAACTTGTTGAAGAGTATTGGACTGTCGTTAAAAGAGTTGAACCAAGATATCCGGTCTCAGCAGCCAAGAAAAATATATCTGGTTGTGTTGACTTGATTGTTGGCATTGATCAAAACGGAAAGGCTAAGGGTTATAAAGTACGCTCTTCATTCCCTAAAGGCGTTTTTGATAAGAATGCCGCGGCAGCATTAACTAAATGGAAGTGGAAAGCGACTGAAAAAAATAAGGATAGTATTCCTGTCTTAACTTCTGTTCGTTTGGACTTTACGACAAGTAGAAACCCAACTGAAATTGAATATCTTAAAAATTGCCCAGCTCGTAAAATTTAATAATAAAAAAAACGCAATAGTCGTTAAAGTAAAAGTACGAACAAAGCCTAGTTGATTTTGTTCGTATCCAGTAAATTGTTGATAACTATTTTAGTAGTTATTTATGCCTGATAAGAATATGGAGTTTAATTTTAAAATGGATAAAAAAAGTTTCAGTGAAGTATCAAAAGCATTCGGAATTGGATTTGCGTTTGGTGTTGGGATCGTAAGTCTTCTTTTAGCTATATATTCTTTAGTTCAAGATTACTCAAACAGTCACCTGCAAACGAAAACCTTATTTTACTTAATTACTGGTATTTCTTGCATTTATTTAGGCATTTGTTTTAAAAGGTCTAAAAGAAAAACGTTTGAAGAGAAAGGCAGTTAATAGGCTTTATTCAAAATTAGCAATTCTCACAGCGTCTATTTTTTAAACAAAAGCTTTTAAGACGGCTAAGCAATGCGCTTTAGGATATGTATGAACTTGTATTAAACAATCACATACAATTATCTTGGATAGTCATTTAAAAAGGTATCAAAGTGTCAGGTCTTGCTTTGTGCAAGCTTTGCACGGTTCAAGACCTGAGCCCACTATTTTATTGTCGCTGAGATCCTAATTTCCCGGTTAGCGCGACGTTAAAATTATATTCAAGAACAAGGAAAAATTCGAGAGGCTATGAGAAACAAACTTCAATATACCATTATTGTATCAATGCTAGCGTTTTTAGCATCATGTAGTTCGATAGAATCAAATAAGTCTCATTTTGTCGATGGGTCTTACAAGTATGCAACAGAATTAAGTTGCAAATCTCGAAATCCAAACAACATAAAATACTGTAGTTGCTTTTCTGAGGTGATGAATAAAATCTCACCCCATAAAATCAAGTCAATGGCTAACGACCCTTCTAAAACTAGCGAAGTAACCAAGGAAATCATTCAAATTATGATTTCTAATTCTAGACAACTAAATGAATGTGACAAATATAAAATCATATCAAAAACCATCCCAAAAGTTGAGGTTACAGGCCTAGCCAAAGAGGTCATAAATCATAATAAAGACAAAATACTAACTCCAGAATTATTGGATGACTTTGAACCATTGAATGAGAACATCGGTTATGAATTTGCGATGCATAAAAAAGGTGCTGATACTTCAAGAGCTGCGAAGTATAAGTTAACTAAGATTGAGCAAAATAAATACTTTTTTGATTATGTTTATTCAGACGGTAGAGTTTTGAAAGAGAAATACTATTGGGAAAAAGGGTTTAACTACATACAGATTGAAAAAGACGGGAAATATATATACAAAATTAGAACTGGACTGGAAAAGTGTAAGTTTGTTCTTGGAGCCTGCTCGTTCAAAACATCTTTTGGAAGAGTTCAGCATGTTTATACAGAATTTCGAGATGGTATTTGGTTTATTAGCTATCAAAGGTTTGGAAAGAAAATAGTAGATTTAAATATTTACGAAGTTAATGGTTTTCCGCTCTATGAATATCATTATGTAATGGGTAATAAAACACACTTGGAGACAGTTAGGATAGACAAATTTTAATAAGTGCCATCAACTGATTATCAAAGGGGTCAGGTCTTGCTTTGTGCAAGCTTTGCACGGTTCAAGACCTGCGCCTAATTTAATGTAACAGCTTCTGCACGGGGCGATAGTTTTAAGGAGAAAGTAATGAATCCAGCAATTAAAGGGTTAGGTGAAACGGTATTAAGAGTTCGAGATCTGGATAAAATGAAAGAATTCTACTCTAACATTATTGGTCTTGAACTGATCAAAGAGTTTCCCAAGGTGGCATTTTTTAAAATTGCAGATGGGCATGGTGGTCATACACAGGTAATCGGTTTATTTGCTGAAGAGTTACCCAGAGCATTTGTGAATGACAACATCGCAACAGTTGAATCAGCATGTTCTAGCCTGCATCATTTTGCATTGGAAATCTCATCAGAAGATTATTTAGCTGAAAAAACACGCTTAGAAAATGCTGGGTGTGAGGTTATCACCGCTGAACATACTTGGTGTCAGTGGAGGTCGATTTATGTCAAAGACCCTGAGCAAAATGTTGTAGAGTTAGTGTGTTACGATAATTCTGTTGTGTAACAGTATGGGCGAATTGAGTCATTGGGCAAATTTTACTGTGTTGTTTTGATTCGGCTACGAATTCAAAATCACTCAGTAAAATCTGCAGTGCTTAAAGCGTTCTATTAAAAAGGAGCTCCAACAAGTTTTAATTTTTTAGTGAACTTTGTATTTTTGACTATTTAGGGGAAGAGTCGTAAGTCGAAAATAATGATGAATAAACAGTCGAGAATGGAGTTTAGAAGAAAAGCTGAACTTAGGGGTTTTCTTAAACCTCAAGTAAAGTATTAGGGCCCTAGATATTCAATGTCATTTGCATGTTGTGAGTGTCGAACTTCTAAAATGCGCCAATTTAATGTTGCACCATATGATTATCCTAAGACCATTGAGAGCCCTATTTGTAAGGGAGTTGCGGTTAACTTAGGTCGCCATTTTAAACCCCCAAAAAAATCTGATTTAGCACAGTGGAAAAAGATTAAATTTTTAATTGAACATGGATTTGTATTTCAAAAAATTCGAACAACAAAAAATAGCTACGAAAGCGTTCCTTATCCAGAAACTCTTGCCCAAGCAGCAGAATTCGTAATACAGTATCGTCAATACGTGGTGCAATCGTCTTATCTAAAAGAAGATGAAAGCATTAATTTTGCGCAGTTGGACCTGTTTGTACCGCGCTAAAACTTAGAAAGCGACCTTTATTAAGTTACAAAGGTTTAATACACATAGGGAAATTTGGTTATATGTCTAAAACAGTTTCACAAAGCAAAAAAATCGCATTAGTGGTAATTCTTGGAGTTGCTGCAGCGGGTTATTATGGTTATTCAAAAGTTAGTTATGCTAAAACAGTAGCAAGTGAAATTAAGAAAATCACGCCTTTTAAAGATGAGCAACTCGCCTTAGACAGAGTTAGTGTGACAGATAAAAGTTTCACGTTAGCGTTAACAGTTTCGGGTATTACTTCAAATGAAACAAATATTGATCAGTTTAAATCTCACTATGATGAGGTGGCATTAGACTATATCTGCCAAAGCTCAAATTATGATGCTCAATTTGAAGAGGGCTATCACATAAGTATGCACATTAAATATCAGGATGAACCAGATAAGACGTTCAGTCGCATTTATGTATCTAAAGAGCACTGCTCAGAACTGAACATATAACACTAAACAGATGAATTTAAATCTGTTTGGTTAAGTTAACTCTGTGAATACGGTATTAGTTTAATGGTTCTATCCATTTCAAATGTACGCATAAGGGAAATATATGAAAAACAAAAGCCTATCTGACTTAAAACTCATCGCATATGCTGTACTCTTCTCTTCTGTAGTCTGTTTATTCTTTGCTAGGGGTTTTAAACTAGGTAAAACGACTGCGTTGAAGACGAACGCGAAGATAGCCGCAGCGAGCGAATAAAGAGTTAACATAAGCGGTCAGCCATAAAAGGAGAAAACATTGAGTATTGGAAACCACATTACAGGCAAGCTAAATAATATCGAATCGTTTATAGAAAATGCACCAATATATTTCTTACCTGTAAAAATTTTAGGTTGGATATTTCTTTTTTTAGCTCTGATGGTGACGAATTTACTTGCTATAGCCAAGTGGCCATTATCATCAATGTCCAAAAAGGTGAATAAGAAAGCTCAAAGTCTTAATGGGCCTTTGAATTTGTCTAGTGAAGATGAGTTAAGGAAAACCTTAGATTCGAATGAAATTGTCTTGTTGGATTTTTGGGCTCATTGGTGTGGCCCATGTTTGTTAATGAACAACACAATCAATGATTTTGCGAAAGAGAACGCCGACAGTATCACTGTGGGTAAAGTTGATGTTTCATTAAACTCAACATTAAGTAAGCAATTTGCCGTTAGGGGGTTACCCACAGTAATTGTTTTCCAAAACGGCGAGGAAGTCACAAGAAAAAGTGGTTCGTTAACAAAAATACAGTTATCGCAATTGATAGCACAAGCAAAAAATTAAGCGCTGACTTTAGCCTGATAATTTGCTCAGGTTAATCTCGCTGATATGCCGAAACAGAGCGTATGGATATTAGACTTATCGAAGATTCTCATTGGAATGATATCTTGGCAATTCAAGCTAAAGCCTATCATGAGGTCGATTTAGAAACGTTAGATGTTCTTAAGTCTAAACAAAGTGCTTCACCAGAAACTTGCTTTGTCTGTGTTTCAGAGCAGGGTGAGACTTTAGGTTATTTGCTGGCGCATCCGTGGAGTGAGTCTGAGCCTCCAAAGTTATTTGTACCGTTATTAGCTAATGAAAATAGTGAGTCTCTATACCTTCATGATATGGCTGTTAGCCCTCATTTAAAAGGACAAGGAATTGGCCGAGCAATGTTAGCGAAGCTAATTAAAGTTGCCCACTCTAAGGGAGTTAAAAATATAACCCTAGTGGCAATTCAAGGTGCAGATAGCTTTTGGTCTTCGCTGGGTTTTAAAGTAAGACTAGGGGCAAAGATATCTTCGACTTATGGTGAAAAAGCAGTTTTTATGGAGAGGATAATTGTGGCATAGCAGGCTTGCTTTCGGGAACATCATTGTGTTTCTTTGTAATTGCTGCACTTTGCTAGTCCGCCATTATCATAATTTAACCTTAGTCTGTTGTCTTTAGATAGCAGCATGATGAGCAAATAAGATGATAAGATCCACTTTACTATTTATTATTTTTCTATGTGGCCCCACATTCGCATCAAAACAAATTGAATCAAAGCAGAATTTTGAGAAGTTAATGCAAGGTGTTTGGGCCGAATCATATACAGATGACGGAAAGATATTGTCTTACATGACCTATCTCCCAGAGGGAAGATTTCATGCTTTTGGCTACCTTGATGATGATATACGAAGCTATTGGTTTGCTGATGGGGTTTGGAAAATGGTGGGTGATCAGAGCTGTATCGTATTTAAATTCGATTCGTTCGGAATTACAAATAAGGATGAATTAGACTGTGTCACTATATTATCGGTCGATGATAATACGCTTATTTATTATAAAAATGATAAAGATAAGTCTATTCATACTTTAAAAAGAATTTCTACAGGGTTCATTAAGTAAACACTCATCATAAGTTAATCAAATAATAGCGAAGAAAAGCTGATTTTTTGTCGCTCAATTTTTTAGCATGGGTATATAGTAAGAAGTCGTCTTGTTTTCTAAAGGAGTTGAAATTGATTTCGTTATGCAGGCATCTGAAATTCCTATTCTTAGGTTTTTTTTTATCACTAGTTCTGGGTTACATTGCCCTTGAACTTCTACCAAGTGCCTATACTGTATTACCTAGTTATTACTCTTCATTTGTTATCATCGGCTCATTTATTTTTGGGGTTGGTGGTGCTATCTACATCACATATATTAAGCGTTAAGTTCAAAAATAGGACTCAGCATTTATGAACAACATTTTAATGCGTTTAATCAGTGGCCCCAAAACTAATTAGCAATCATAATTTAGCTCGAACAGTACGCCATGAGAGCTAAAATTTTAAAATAGAATTATAAAACGATGGAATTAATCAAATACTTAAATGAGCATTTTATAACTAAAAGTGAACTACTCGAGTGTTCAAAAATTACAGAACAAGAGCTGAAACAATTTCAACACGAGGACTTGGTGCCCAAAGCGTCATATAAACTAGAATTAAATTTGGCAAGTAACTCGTTTTTTGGCTTACACAGCGAAAATCAAGAGCTTGAGTACTATGGTAAGGGCTATATCTCTTGGTTAGCGACCGTTAAAAGTTTAGAAAGCAATGAAGCCGTTTACTTAAATTTTGTTGAACGTTACAAAGCCGCCATAAATAGCTTAAAAGGTAAGGGGTACGCATCTGCAGATCATAAAGTGAATGAAGGTATGGATTTACATATTGAAGAAGAATGGTCTCATTTTCTAAATGGAATCTATGGTCTGTGTACTAAGTCTGGTTTGCCAGAAGATATCGCCGCAAAAGAGCTCGCTATACTGATTATTAATGAAATCATTGAAGCGCCTACCTTAGATGAGAAACAAAGAAAGCGTTTGGAAAGTGCAGTTAATCTTTTAGATTCAGTCAGTGCCTTGTTTGCACCGCATGAGAGATTAAAAAGCTCTCGTCATCGATTAGTGGATGAGATACGTCGCAAATACAAGCTTAAGTCAAAAGAGGTTAACAGTAAGCTTGTGTAAAAGAGCAGATTAATTTAATTTATTCTTCTAGCGCCTGTGTGATATTAATTAGTAATAGCACCTAATCATTTCAGGGATTTAAACCTGATAATAGCAAGGTTTTTTTGCCTCAAAATAGACAACTTAGTTAAGCAGATTGGAATAAAGGCGCATGTGCCAAGGAGGCATTATGTTTAGAGTAGTTATTGGGCTTTCTATTGTCCTTTCTTTTATATGCATGTTGTTAGCAGCAGCGCCTTTCACGCCAGCAATCAGTGTTTCATTTATATTTTTGTTGTTTGCTGGATTTATTGGTTACAAAGGTTTTTTTCAGTCGAGTATTGTTTTGTTATTAATTAATACTCTTGCTGTTGTAGGGAGCCCGAGTATAGATATATCGAATACCAGCACATTGGTTTTTGTATTGGTTGTCTTTGTTATTTCTTTTGGTGGTGTCTTTTTTGGAGTAAGGAAATTAAACGGGGCGCAAAGTATTAACAATGAATGTAGAAATAACGAATGAAGAAAATAAAAATAACTGAAGGTTTATACCAATTTCAATTTCCTCCTTTTGAAAACCAACACTTTGGATTTAACATTTATGCTTTGATAAATGGTCAAGAAGCGCTGTTAATCGATACAGCATTTGAGCAACATGCAAAACTGGTTCGCGAGGATCTAAGTAAAGAAGGCATTGAAATCACGAAAGTCGTTTTTTCGCATTTCCACCCTGATCATATTTCAGGTTTACCTGCACTTAATTCACCGGCTATGTATGGTAATGGGCTCTATAAAGCGTCACTTAATAAATATACACCGATAGAAAAACATCATTTCTTTGATGGAATGAATACTTTAACTGAGCGCTCTCAATTAACTTTTGGGTCGTTTAATTTGACATTCAAATTGGTTCAAGGCCACGTTATTTGTGGCATGTTTACCGTTATCAATAATCAGTTTGTGCATGTAGCCGATGATTTAATGACTTCAAATGAAGGAGCACCACTTTTGCCTTCTGTGCATGTTGATAATGCTAAGAAGCATTTTGATTCTTTAGAGCTTCTTAAATGTTATGCTTCATGTACTTTATTATTGTCACACGGTAATGCGTTATCTGGAGAGTCTGAAATCTTATCAGCCATAAGTGATAGACAATCTTACTTAGAAGCCATAACTAACAGTCCACAACCCATTTCGATAGATGCAGCGCTACAAGATACTCGTTGTGACTTTCTTCACAAAGAGTGGCATGAATATGTTTATCTTTAACGAGGGCAGCTCTCATCTTTATAGGTACGCGTAATGGTGTTTGAATTCGACAGAGTAAAATACCAAGTGATTGATGCCAAAATTAGTCTTTGTTTAGGTATATTGGTCATTTGGGCACTGATTGTGGAATTCTTAATTGGAACACATAGCATATTACTTTTAACTACTCTCATACCTTCAGTAATTTATTGGGCGCATAAGGGCTTATCAAGTGAAGCGTTTTTCAAGGAAAAACAAGCTCAAATCGTTAAAGTTGTCGATTCTAGGCTAATTATATTAAATCAGATAACAGGGTATGAATTTTCGAGAGACTTAAATAAAGTGAGAAAAGTAAAGTACAAAACTTTTTTAGGGTTTAGTATTGTCGTCGTTGAATTTACCAGCAATGAGTATTTTCAGTTCTTTTGCTATAAAAACTCAGAACACCTGTTTAGTTTATTAAATAAAGAACATTTTTAATAAACAGTGATTAAGGTTAACCCTCTTAAAATAATAATAATCCGATGCCAACAAATATTACGATTTTAAATGCTTCTGGAAAGTTTGATCATATTTTCAAATTATTAGAGTCTAAAGCACAGAGCTCATTGGTCGAGATCTCAAGCTACATAGCACTACCCGACATAGATATTGTTATCAGTCCTTGTAGTCAAAGTTACAAAACTAACAGCGGTATTCTTGGGTGTGTCAGCACGCCATACGTAGTTGATATTCTATTAGATACAGAGCGCGAAGATTTAGTTGATATTATCAACAATGAATTAACTTTGGTGATGGCGCATGAATTACATCACGTCATAAGGTCGTCAGTGACCGGCAAAGATGACACTTTGCTTCAACACCTAGTAACAGAAGGGCTGGCTTGTCATTTTGAAAGTGAGCTCAGTAATCAGGCTTCGTTGACGTTTTTTAATGATATAAAACAGTACGCTTGGCGAGATTTATATCAACAAATGCTGCCGCATTTATCAGATACTCAATTTGATTATACGATTTATTTTGGAGGGAAAGACCAATCGAAATTTCCTAATCGAGCAGGTTATTGGGTAGGTTTTAATTTAGTAGTAGAATATATTAAAAAGCATGGTGGTTGTGCTGTGACTCATGCACACATAAAAGCTGAAGAACTGGGCAGCATTTAAGTATAAAAGTCACTTTTAAAATATTATTTGCACTTACTTTTGTGCACACAAAGAGAGGTTAACTCAAGGATGAAAATGCAAGAAGCACATTTAGCAAATTTCAATAAAGCCTTTATAGAAAAGGCTGGATGGATTGTGGCTGGAAGTTCGCTAGCGCTATTGGGACTAATAATGGTTTTTAATAGCTCGGTATTGGCTTTAACGCTTGGTGCTTTAATTGGTATGATTTGGCCGTTTTTATGGCAAAAAGACTTTCAGTTTTTAAATCTCTTATTAGTCAACTTTTTGTTTGTTTTACCCTCAGTTTACTTAACGAATTCAACAGAGCAGGTTCATGTCACTTTTCAATTTATTCTGACTGTCATTGCGGTCTCGACTTTATGTTGGTTTGTCTTTAAATCTAAACTGGTTGCTTTTCTAAAGTTAAAAGAAGAGGGGGGAGTGGTTAAATACAAGGCGCTTTAATCTCTGATTTTAAAGTAAACGTTACCTAATCCAGGTGGGGTGAGGTAATGTTGAATTGATTAACTAGGAGTTATCGTGGCAGCTTTTTACAAATAAAACCCTTTAGTGGTGTTATTGAAATCCTTGTAAGAGCGCATTAGCGAATAAGGCACTCTTACAAAAAAGGTTAATATTTAACGAGGCGGGTCAATTTGACCATTTACACTGTTATTCACCCTAAACCAACCTGCAATCGAAAATCTTTCAGCCTTGGCTGGCAGGACTTCGTGAGGAAACTCGTCACTTAGAAACGTCACAAGCGTGCCAAAACTTGGCGAAACACGGGTAAGTTCTTTGTCGTGATCTTCACCGTCATAAATGACTAACTCTCCGCCATTTTCGGCTTGCCAATCTGGGTTTAAATACAACACAGTAGAGAGTAAACGGTTGGTTTGGCCCTTGAATGCATCAAGGTGCTTTTTGTAAAAAGCACCTGGCTGGTAGTGCGCAAAATGACATTCGTAGCTAAATAGTCCCATGAATAAACGCTTATTCATGTAAGCTTTTAACTCATCCATATAGTCTAGAAAGCAACCTTCAAGTGCGTTGCTATTATCTAACCAATGAATTTTGTCACTGCGAATGGTTTCATTCTTTTGATGATCATCTTTGCGACCGATACCTGCTTCATCAAACGTGTCGAAATCAAACTCAGCAAGACGAGATTTTAGCGCCTGAAGCGCAGGTAATTCTTGGTCTAGCGTTTGAATGCTGTAGCCTGTAAATTGCAAGTCTTGGGCAATGTTGGCAAAGAGTTCAGTATTATTGGTCACAAATTTGCTCATCTAAAAACAGTTTGGTTGCGTTGTACCACAGAAATATATCTTAGACGAGCATGAAATTTGATTTTATTGCGTTGGCTTAAGTTTTAACGCTATTTTTGTGTGTCTTTAATCGTTGCTAATAGTTTATCTGAAGCATCTTCAATCAAATCTAACACTAGTTCAAAGCCATCGCCAGCACCATAATAAGGATCTGGCACTTCATCATATTGGCTATCAGCGAAACTTAAAAATAGCTTAAGCTTGTGCTGATGTTCATTCGGACAACTAGCTTGAAGGTCTGCTAAGTTTTGCTTGTCAGCCGCTAAGATCAAGTCGAACTCTGTAAAATCACTTAGCTTAACCTTGCGAGAATATTGGCCCTTAAAGCTATAACCTCTTTTTTCACCCGCTTTCATTGAACGGTTATCGGGTTTCTCGCCACTGTGATAACCGATGGTGCCAGCAGAGTCTATGGTTAAATTTAACCCTAGTTCTTTAGCTTTGTGTTTCAGCACAGCTTCACCCGTTGGTGAGCGGCAGATGTTACCCATGCAAACAACTAGAATTTTTGAAATGTCAGCGTTCATCAAAGTCTCTCCCTAATAGCGGTGTTTATTCTAAAATCATTGTTTTACAAATAAAAGTAACAGGTTGTTCTATCATCTCAAGGTTTAGTTCATCTCGGTTGGGGTTACACTCCATAGCAAGGGCAAAACCATGTAAATAATCAACGAGCAAATGCAGCACGGTTTGTTGTGTGTCTGTATTTAAATTTAGTGACTCAGTTATACGCTCGAAACGTGCTGCGAAGACCTCGGCTGGGCCAATCATTTTACTGCTGAGTAAGGTTTGTAATAGCCCGCGATATTTATCAAGTATCGCTAAATAGCTTTTACTTAACTCGTAAATCTCTTGTTGCCAATGCAGTGATTGCGGGTCATGAATATCACAGATTAATGACACAGTCACAGCTTCGAGCAATGCATCTTTGTTTTTAAAGTAATGGTAAATGGCCATGGCATCGACATTTAATGCGGCTGCCAACCCCCGTATGCTTGGTGGCTTGCCTTTTTCAAGCATGAGTTGCTTTGCTTGGTCGATGATGATGTCTTGGCTTAACTGCTTTTGTGCTGGGCGGCCTCTTTTTGTTTGCTTGACACTCATCAAAATTTCTCTAATTATAAAATTAATTCTACGGTGTAGAATTTTAATCAGATTTTAAGTTTTATACAAGTTAAAAGAGGTGTGTAATGACAAACACGGTCTATATAGCAACCAGTCTCGATGGCTTTATTGCAGATAAAAACAACCAAGTAGATTGGTTACATCAAGTGCCAAATCCAACTGGCGATGACTGTGGTTTTGCTGAATTTATGCAGAACATAGACGCGTTAGTGATGGGCCGTAATACATTGGAAGTGGTGTTAAGTTTTGACTGTGATTGGCCATATTCAAAGCCTGTATTTGTATTGAGTAATACGCTACAGCAAGTACCTGAAAACTTGAAAGACAAGGTGTTTCTAGTTCAAGGCGAATTAAAAGATGTCGTCGGTAGCTTGAATCAGCAAGGGTTTAAAAACCTGTATATTGATGGCGGTAAAACCATTCAAGGGTTTCTGCAGCAAGATTTAATTGATGAGTTAATCATAACGACTATTCCTGTTTTACTCGGAGGTGGTATTCCACTTTTTGGAGAACTCAAAGCACCACTCAAGTTTAAACATGTGAAAGCCACACGATATTTGGATTGCTTAGTTCAAAATCATTACATCCGCGCGGACTACTAGCTTTGGAAGTTAGAAGCTTAGATATATGAAATTCCATATATCTATTTATTTTTGATTCGCTTAGAATATATGAAAATTCATATGTTCTTGTGTGACACTGTTTGACACAAGAATGATCCTGTTAAAAGTGAGTAAAGTATGGGGCTATTTGAGCGATATTTATCGGTTTGGGTTGGGCTAAGTATCCTAGTTGGCGTGATTGCAGGTAACTTTATGCCTGACGCCTTTGCAGTCGTCGCAGGTTTAGAGTTCTTTCATGTCAATTTAGTCGTTGCTTTGCTCATTTGGGTGATGATTTTTCCTATGATGGTGCAAGTTGACTTTGCAGCCATTAAAGATGTCGGTAAAAAGCCAAAAGGGATCATCCTTACCTTGGTACTCAATTGGTTGGTCAAACCCTTCTCAATGGCTTTGTTAGGCTGGTTGTTTTTTAAAGTCTCTTTCGCGTCAATAGTTGACCCGCAAAGTGCGAACGAATATATCGCAGGTATGATTTTACTGGGTGTTGCGCCCTGTACGGCGATGGTATTTGTATGGAGTCAACTAACCAAAGGGGATGCAAACTATACCCTTGTGCAGGTGTCAGTGAACGACATCATCATGGCATTTGCGTTTGCGCCGATCACCGCGCTTTTGCTTGGGGTGAGTGACATTACAGTCCCTTGGGAAACATTGATTATCTCAGTCGTTTTGTATGTTTTGATCCCATTGGCTGCAGGTTTTGCGTTTAGGCGCTTTTTACTGAAACAGCAGGGTGATGGGCAGTTAAATCGATTTCTGACTGGTATTAAGCCTTTTTCTGTTATTGGTTTGTTAGGCACAGTGGTATTGCTATTTGGCTTTCAAGCACAAACGATTATTGAACAGCCGCAAGTCATCGGCTTAATTGCTATTCCGCTACTTATTCAAACTTATGGTATTTTTGCATTGGCGTATTGGCTTGCTAAAAAGCTAAAGTTACCTCATAACATTGCCGCCCCCGCATGTATGATCAGCACCTCTAACTTTTTCGAACTGGCAGTCGCTGTGGCGATTTCAATGTTCGGCCTGCATTCGGGCGCTGCGCTTGCAACTGTGGTTGGCGTATTGGTCGAAGTCCCTGTGATGCTCAGTCTTGTGTGGTTTGCAAATAAAACGCGCCATTGGTTTTAAGAAATAATGAGCACTTGAAAGTCTATTTCAGGTGCTCAGAGTCTATACTGCTTGAATAATCTACATTCTCTTTTTGCTAAATTAGCCGCGATCCTGTACCCTGCATCGCCTTACAAATTTGAGTAAATATATGCAATTTTCTGATCTCGCTTTATCCCAAAATATTCTTCAAGCTTTAACCGACAAAGGTTATACCCAACCAACTCCCATTCAAGCACAAGCTATTCCTGCCGTTTTAGAGGGCAGAGATGTGATGGCTGCCGCACAAACGGGCACAGGTAAAACGGCGGGCTTTACACTGCCTATGCTTGAACTTCTGAGTAAAGGGGATAAAGCCAGAGCGAATCAAGTACGTGCGTTGGTATTAACACCGACACGCGAGCTTGCTGATCAGGTTTGGCAGAACGTTGAAACTTACTCTCAGCATTTAAATTTGTCTACACAGGTTGTGTATGGCGGGGTGAAAATTAACCCGCAAATGATGAAGTTGCGTCGTGGTGCAGATATCTTGGTCGCAACGCCAGGCCGATTACTGGATTTATTCCAGCAAAATGCCATTAAATTCGAAAGATTAGAGCTATTTGTATTAGACGAAGCCGATCGCATGTTAGATATGGGCTTTATTCACGACATTAAACGTGTGATTAAACTGCTTCCTAAAAATCGTCAAAACTTAATGTTCTCTGCGACTTTCTCTGATGAAATTCGCGAACTGGCGAAAGGCCTTATCAACGATCCGGTTGAGATTTCAGTGGCGCCAGCGAACAGCACAGTGAAAAGCATTGAGCAAAGCGTTTATGAAGTTGATAGAAGCAAACGTACTGGGTTACTAAAGCATTTAGTGAAAACTCATAATTGGCAACAAGTTCTTGTCTTTACTCGTACTAAACACGGTGCAAACCGCTTGGTTCGCGATTTAGAAAAAGCAAAAATTGCGGCTGCAGCTATTCATGGTAATAAAAGCCAAAATGCTCGGATGAAAGCTCTCGCGGGTTTTAAAGATGGCGAAGTGCGTGTGCTGGTGGCAACTGACATTGTTGCACGCGGTTTAGATATTCAAGAGCTACCTAATGTAGTGAACTTCGACTTACCAAACGTATATGAAGATTATGTGCATCGAATTGGCCGTACTGGTCGTGCAGGCGCAACTGGCGAGGCTGTATCGTTTGTAACACATGAAGATGCCGATGATTTATTTGGGATTGAACGACTCATTCAAGAGCTTATTCCACGTAAAATTGAGCCGGGGTTTGAGCCGCAAAACCCAGTGCCAGAATCTAAGCTAGACACACGTCCACTGAAAAAGAAAAAGCCTAAGAAACCGAAAAAACCTAAGCAAGTGGGTGGTGAACAAGCGTCAACGGGTAATCAGCAGAGTAAAGCTAAATCAAATTCAAGCAACGCAGCTAAGCCTAAATCAAAGCCTAGGTCACAAGGTAATAGCGGAGAAGGCGACAAATCGAACGCTAATAAGCCGCGCAGAAATAAGCCTAACTCGGGAAATCGCAAACCACAAAATGGTAATAACAAGCCGAGTGGTCAA
Organism: Pseudoalteromonas sp. BZB3; assembly: GCF_040104455.1. Taxonomy (NCBI): domain Bacteria; kingdom Pseudomonadati; phylum Pseudomonadota; class Gammaproteobacteria; order Alteromonadales; family Pseudoalteromonadaceae; genus Pseudoalteromonas; species Pseudoalteromonas sp. BZB3. The sequence goes on from NZ_JBECOS010000017.1 coordinate 16,497, forward strand.
GGGCAACGCAGTGAACAAGGGAAGGCAAATAACTCGAATCGCTCAAATAATAGTAATCGCCCAAGCAGCGGTGGCCGTTCGAGAAATGGCAGCAATGATAGTACGAACAGACCGAAAAGAAGCAGTTACAGAAATACACGTGGATAATGTAAATTCACACTAAAGCATTTTGTTAGTTTTTTGAATCAAAGCCTATACTTTTAGTATGGGCTTTGTTTTGAGGATGCTATATGACGAATGCGCTAGCAAAACAAATAGACAACATTCCTATGTTGCCGAGTGTGATCAGTCAACTTCTATCTTTGTCTGTCGATGATCCGGACTATTTTAATAAAGTCATCAAGCTTGCTGAGTCTGACCCAACATTTGCTATTCGTATCATAAAATTAAGCAACACTGTACCGTTTGGCATTCGTAGTCCAATTATCAGTATCCATGATGCAGTTATTAGAGTGGGTATAGATCAAATCCATAATTTATTGGCTTCCATCGCTGTCACTCTAGTCTTTGTGCCTGTAACTGATGCTGAAAAACGGTTATGGCAGCACTCTCTTGAGGTTGCATGCTTGGCTCGACTTATCGCAAGTCATTTGAAGGAGTGTCATGTGAAACCCGAGCAAGCATATTTAGCAGGTTTATTGCATGACCTTGGATTATTTCTTCGCTTCCAAGAAAGTCAAAACAAGTTTAATCATATTGATGACTATGTGTGGTCAACGCCCGCTCAGTTTGTTGAATCAGAAAAGCAATTATTTGATGAACCCCATGCAGTGTTATCAGAGCAGATCTGCAGACATTGGAAGATACCCAAATGTATATCGAATATAGTAGCGCATCATCATCACTATGAGTTATCAGCACATCATGAGTTGAATGAAGAAGAAATGCATTTAGTTAGAATTATTCAACTTTCTGATCTATGTAGCGAAATGGTGTATCACATTAAGGGAGTGACAAAGAAGACTGTGATCCAAGAAGTAAAACACATCATGCCATTGGCTGAATGGGCAAGAGCACACCTTAATTCAATTAAGGCGTTAGATGATGGCAAAGTAGCATTAGAGTATGCTCATAAAATATATAAAGAGATCCTTCATTTATGTGTATAAGCTTATTACACTAGTCGCTAATAAATAGTAATGAGTAAAAATAATGTATCAAGGAAGTTGCCTGTGTGGTGCTATCAACGTCGAAGTTGGTCAAATTAGTTCTATTATTCACTGTCATTGTTCTTTATGTCGTAAATCGAGCGGTACTGCGTTTGCAACCAATGGTTTTGTGAACAGCGACGAATTCAAAATAGTCAAAGGCGCTGATAATTTAAATTTTTTTGAGATGAAAACCGGTCGTAAACGTCACTTTTGTAAAACTTGTGGTTCGCCAGTTTATAGCTCAAATGATGCCGATAAATCTCGCATCCGCTTACGTCTTGGTATTCTTGATTCTGACATCACAGAGCGCCCAATCTCTCATAACTTCGTTAGTTCAAAAGCGTGTTGGGATAGCCTAAATCAAGATTTACCCCATTACGAAGCCCACGAGCCAAACCGGCAATAAGAATTTGAATGTGATCTAGATTTCTTGGCTGGGCTCTAGGTGATAAACCTCAGCGAGCAAGCTGAAACCCATTTGTTGGTAAAGTGGTAAACCTGCTTTTGAAGCTTGTAGTGTCATTAAGCGAGTATCTTGGCGCTTAGCAAAATCAACCAAGTGATGCATAAGTGTTTTTGCTATGCCTTGGCCTCTAAAATTAGGATCGACACCTACTTGATGCACGCCCATCACGTCATTGCTTTGAAACGCGATGGCTGTGCCAGCTATGGCTCCGTCAACTTTATAGGAAAACAAAGTCGCATTTGGGTTTTTGAGAAGAGGTAACAGAGCTTCTGGCACGATGATATAACCAAATGCGTTTGAACAAGCTTGCGCCCAAGATGGTAAGTCATCTGGCTGAGTTAACACTTCAACTTGGCTTGACCCATTAAATTGCGCCTTTTCTAAAGGCAAAACCATGGCTTGCAGTGACATTTTTACTTGCTCTGATCTATGCTCTGTTGGCTTTAAAATCGTCACTCTAGATTTTCCTACGGGTAATGGGTGCACTTTTTCTGAGTAATCTAAGCCAAAGTCAGCCTGCCAAGCTTTATTTGGCCAATTGGTATGTATTTTTAGTTGTTGTTCGCTTTTTTGCTCCTTCTTTTGTTCACTTTTTAGCTCCGGGCTGTGTGATATTGCAGACCAAAAGGCGTCTAAATTCTGTAAGTTTTTTGCGAGTTCTGAAGTCATGATCTTAGTCCCTGTTAATTAAAATAATACCGACGATGAGCAGTGCGCTGCCTAATAGTTTGCTACTGGTTATGAGCTTTTGTGGGCTTTCAAATAGTCCAAAATGGCTTATCAGCATGGCAATAACAAGCTGGCCAGTGAGGGCATAACTCATCATCATTCCAGCGCCCATTTTTGGAATGAGCCAATACATAGCACCGACGCCGACCACACTTAAAGTGCAAGAAAACCACAAATACCAAGGCACACTTGTAAGCTGTATGTTACTAAAAGTGATTTGCAGCGTCTTAAACTGGCTGAGCACAATAAAGCTGGTGATAAGCGCAAAGCTGGCTAAAAACGCAAAACCTGTGGCTAGGAGCGCACTGTTTAAGTGTACCCCGAGCCTTGCATTCATGGCTGCCTGGATAGCAATACAGCCGCCAGCAATAATTGCCAGCATACCGAGCGAATTCATAATGTTACCACCAACTGCTCGGTTGCTTTTCGAAATTTAGGTCGAGTTGCAGTGGTATCATTTTTACTGCGAATACCGACAGGGCAAAGAATAGCGGCATTGAGCCCTTGTTTATCGAGCCCAAGCACTTGGTTGATACCTTGAGTATCAAACCCTGTCATAGGACCTGCATCAATTTGATTCATTGCTGCATAACTGAGGAGTTTGCCCAGTGCGATGTAGCATTGTTGTTCTGCCCAAACACTTTGTTCTGTTGATGCTCTACTCAAAATGTCTTGTGAGATGATGTCTTTATATGCAGATAAGGTTTCAGCTTCTTTGCCTTGAGATACTGCAAGTTCACTAATATAACTGGTGATAGTATCAGCAGTGATCTCGGTATAATTTGCCAATACCAATAAATGTGAGCACTCGGCTACTTTGTTTTGTCCGTAACTAAATGGTAAGCATGCATTTTTAAGTGCAGCACTTTCAACAATTAAAAGTTTGTAAGGTTGCATGCCATAAGCGCTGGCACTGAGTCTGACGCTCTCAGCTAAGCCATCAATTTGTGTTTGCGATAAAGTCTGGTTTGAAAATTCTTTTACAGCGTAGCGCCAGTTTAGTGCATCTAAATAGTTCATAGCTTTCATTCCTGCATGTGGTTGATGTGGTTAGTTTATGAAAGCTGAACTTTGAACGCCTTTACATATGTTGATAAAAGCAATTAAATATTTAACCTGAGCTCTGAATAATAAATCTATCTCCAGCGGCTACTTTCAACGTTAACTGTGTTGAATTCACTTGCAATAGGCTAGCTATTGACGCGTAAGTTCGCCTGGCTATCGCTAAAAGTCTTCGGTTGCAGACTTAAAAGCACTTATGATTTAAATATCAGTAGGTTAGTAAATCTCTTAACTACAGCTCTGGTTATTTAGATCTTTTCTAATGCGACTGAGTTGGGTAGGCGTGATCCCTAGATAACTGGCAATATGATACTGAGGGAGTCTAGACAAAATAGCTTCGTATTTGTCTAAAAACATCATATATCGCTGTTTTGCTTCGTGTTGTAAGTATCCTATTTCTTTTGGCTCTTTTTCTAACAGCCAATGTTGCTCTAAATAGTTAATATGAAATGCCATAAGTTCATGATCAGCAAACAACTCACGGCGAAACTGTTTAAAATCTATGGTTATGATGTCACAGTCTTCGAGTGCTTCTATACCTAAAAAGCTGGTTTGATTATTAAGCAAGGCGCTCATTGAGCCAGGAAAACGTCCCTCAGCAAAGAAGTTTTTATTAAACTCATTACCTTCTTCATCGATCAAATAAGCACGCATCAGCCCTTTATGAATAAAGGCAAAACTACTTGGTATTTCACCAATAGCATACAAGGTTGTGCCTTTAGCGACATGTATAAAGTGGCAAGCACTAAAATAGCGGTTTAAAGCTTGATCTGATAATGGCGCGTATTTTTTAAGTGTCTGTTCTAAATGGGTAAACGCAGCTTGCAATGAGATGAACCTAGATAATTTAAAGGCTTTGACTATAACAACTAAAAAGGGAATATGTAAGAATTAAGATAGAAGAGAGATCACAAATGAGGGGGGGGGATTTGGAGGCCAGCGAACTGGCCATACTATAATTAGCGGTTCGAGTGAGACCACTTAGGGTTTCTAGTTTACGATTTCAGAGCAGATAGCGAAAACATAACCAACAGAAAGAATCGCATAGAAACAGACAAGCTCCGTAAGGCTTTTAGAAGTATTCATGATTTCCTCTTTGTTTTGTCATTCGATTATTAGTCTAATAATTAGAGTTCGAATTGTAAAGGTTGTTTTTGATCTTTTAATACAGGAGGGGATTAAGAGTTATAAAATTGTTAGGTTATGACTTTAAGGTTTTGTTTTAAATTGTATTTTATGTTTTTTTGTGTGATTTTCTTGTGCATGTAGGTTTAGTTTATATTCTTAATAAATGATTAGATATGAAAGTAAATTGGTTCTAAATGCAAAATATAATTAGGTTTTTGGTTAGTGGTTCTTGCAGGTTATGGTTGTAACCTTATGGTTCATATTTGTATTTTTTGATTCATGTAGAAGGTTAGTGGGCAAATCTTTTTATCTTTGCGAACAGTAGAAAAGCGACGTGGGAAATACATACTGACAAGAATGCGCTGATCCCGAGCGCGCCACCAAATCCTGTTAAGTGAGGGATGAGATACTCAAAAAAAACAGTAAATAAAACAGCAGATAAACAGATGCTTTCAAGACCAAACCGAATAGGGGCACTCATGCCCACAAAAGTACTGCCAAAAAATACCAAACTATAAAGTTCAGTATTCAAACCAACCAAGTAGAAAATACCATAGGCTAAAATAGATAAGCAGCTCGACACGCGTATGGCATCAAAGCGGTTTCGTTTTGCTAACAGGTAGGTTGAAATGGCGCCTAATAAAGAGGTAAATAACAAATCAATCGTAATTGAATTTAGCATCACATCAATACCTGTCGAGTAAGCACAAAAATAGCGACCGAGGTAAACGCAATTCCGCCAAGTCGTCCGCCAAAACCACTGAATAGGCGAATACTTGATACATAGAGCAAGGTACCAATTAAGCAAATAAGCGATAACGCCCACAAGCTTTCTATTAATTCGATAGAGCACATACCGGTAAAGCAGCCAGCATACAAGGTTGCATGGGGGTGGTGTGCGAGTTTTTCATTGCTTGGAATAAAGCTTGCGACAAATGCAGGGATGCTTGCAGCTAAAACCACAGGGAACGCAAAGAAAGCGTGTAATAAAAAGCAAGCAAACGCGCCAATTGAGTAGGTGATTAATAGCGTTGAGTTAAAGTGAATTCTGTGAGAAATGAGCTTTTGCCTTATTTTAGTACGCGTTTTGTGTGGAATTGAACATTTGTTAAGTTCTCTATTTTATCTAAAGCGACATTAAAAATCAGCCAGATATATTTTGTTTCGGCGTGTGGTGAACCCAAGCCTTCAGATTTTCACAGTTGTAGCCTGTAGGCACCGATTTTACATCGCGCTTATTGCTATATGGCGTGGAGTAAACCCAAGCCTACAGATCTGCACGGTTTTATTGTGTAGGTGCAGATTTTACAACGCGCGAGCCTTATATCTATGCTTTTCACTTCAAATAAAAAAAGCAGCTTGTTCAATACAGGCTGCTTTAATGTCATCAAAAACGTGTTAACGATGTTTTTTATAAATCAAACTATATAGAGCAGGCAATAAGACCAAGGTCAGCAGTGTTGAGGTAATTATGCCGCCGACTACGACTGTTGCCAGCGGCCTTTGTACTTCAGCTCCTGTGCCGACATTCAGCGCCATTGGTAAAAAGCCGAGACTGGCGACTAGGGCGGTCATCATGACTGGGCGCAGCCTTTGTAAGGCCCCTTGCTCGATGGCTTGGTATAAGTTTAAGCCTTGCGCCCTGAGCTGCTTGATAAATGACAGCATGACTACGCCGTTAAGTACTGCGACGCCTGAGAGGGCGATAAAGCCCACTGCGGCAGAAATTGAGAATGGCATGTCTTTGAGCAATAAAGCTAATACTCCACCTGTTAGCGCCAGTGGTACGCCACTGAAAATCACCAATGCATCTCTGATTGAATTAAACGCGCTATAAAGCAGCCCTAAAATCAATAATAAAGTCACAGGTACTACAATGCTGAGTCGCTGACTGGCTGATTCGAGTTGCTCAAAAGTCCCCCCGTAATCGAGCCAATAACCTGCTGGCAGGTTTAGTTCGCCATTCATAAGCGTTTTTGTTTCACTGATAAAGCTGGCTAAATCTCGCTCATCAACGTTGGCGGTGACAATCACATTGCGTTTGCCGCTTTCACGGTTAATTTGATTTGGCCCTGTGGTTAACTCGATATTGGCCACTTCCCCCAAGGGCACAAACGCCAGATCTGGGTTTTGACTTGCAGGCAAAGCCACAGGCAGTGATTTTAAGGCCTTTAAATCATGTGACCATTGTATATCAAGCCTGACTAAGAGTTTAAAGCGTCTGTCACCTTCATAAATTAGGCCTGTTTCAACACCGCCGACCGCAGCGGCAAGCGTGTCTTGAATATCACTGACCGTTAAGCCGAGTAACGCCAAATGATCACGCTGTGGTTCAACCGATAAAGTCGGTAAACCAGCCATTTGCTCTAAGCGTACATCGGTGGCACCTTTGACGTTTTTCAATAGTGCCATGGCCTTTTCACCATATTGTTTAAGTACACTTAAGTCATCGCCATAAATCCGCAGTGCCACATCGGCGCGTACACCGGCGATTAATTCGTTAAAACGCATTTCAATAGGCTGAGTAAACTCGTAGTTATTACCCGGCATGTCTGCGACTTTAGCTCTGAGTCGAGCAAGTACATCGGCTTTACTTTCATCAGGATTCGGCCATTCAGATTTTGGCTTTAAGATCATAAAGGTGTCAGCCACATTCGGCGGCATAGGATCGGTGGCGACATCCGGTGTGCCAATCTTTGAGAACACATGCGCCACTTCAGGCAGGGTTTTAATGGTGCTTTCAAGCGTTAATTGCATCTCAACCGATTGCTCTAACCCAGTGCCTGTGATCCGAAGCGCATGCATAGCAATATCGCCTTCGTCGAGCTTAGGTAAAAATTCAGCCCCAAGTTTTTGTGCTTGCCAAGCGACAACACCCACAAAAGTAAATGCCACGGCGACTAGCGCAACAGAGTGTTTTAAAGAGAACGCGAGTAACGGCTGGTAAATGGCTTTTGCTGAGCGCATAACTCGGTTTTCTTTTTCTTCAATTTTACCTTTAACGAAAATGGCAATGGCCGCAGGCACAAAGGTAATAGAAAAGATCAGCGCGCCAATTAACGCAGCGATTACAGTAAACGCCATTGGCTGGAACATTTTGCCCTCGACGCCTTCTAGAGCAAATAAGGGTAAATACACCAACATGATGATCAGCATGCCAAATGCGGCGGGATTAAAGACCTCTTTAGTACTGTGATATACAACGTCTAAACGCTCTTGAAGAGTCAGTAAGCGGCCGTGATGATGTTGTGCTAACCCTAAACGGCGTAGAGCATTTTCAACGACTATGACCGCGCCGTCGACTATTAAACCAAAATCTATGGCGCCTAAGCTCATTAAGTTACCTGAAACACGATTACTTACCATGCCCGTCATGGCAAACAACATACTCAGTGGAATAACCAATGCGGTGATGAGTGCACCTGTGATGTTACCAAGTAATAAAAACAAAATAACGATGACTAACACCGCGCCTTCAAATAGATTTTTCTTTATGGTGGCAATGGTTTTATCAACTAATGTTGTGCGGTCATAAACGGCTTCGACGATGACGCCTTTAGGCAAACTGGGTTGAATTACTTGTAGTTTATCGGCAACTGCTTTGGCAACCACACGACTGTTTTCGTCCATCAACATCATGGCTGTGCCAAGTACTGCTTCTTCACCGCCATAACTGGCAGCGCCGGTTCGCAGCTCTTTTCCGTACGAGACTTTGCCTATGTCTTTAATACGAACAGGTGCATCGTCACGTCTTGCGACTACAAGTTGTTCAATGTCCGTCAGGGTTTTCAATTGCCCAGGAGAGCGAACCAAATACTGCATGCCATTGCGCTCAATATAACCTGCGCCGCGATTGGCATTATTTTGCTCAAGCGCATTAACTACATCGGCAATAGTCAGTTTATACGCCAGTAGTTTGCTCGGCTCTGGGGCGACTTGATATTGCTTTTCAAACCCGCCAATGCTGTTTATCTCTGTAATACCCTTAACTTTCATGAGTTGTGGTTTTATAACCCAGTCTTGCAAAGTGCGTAGTTCTTCTGCGCTGTAAGCTGAGCCATCGGACTTTTTGGCACTGTCTTGTGCTCTGACAATATAGGTAAATATTTCACCTAAGCCACTGGCAATAGGGCCCATACTTGGTTCTATGTTTTTGGGTAATTCGCTGCGAACACTTTGCAGGCGCTCGCCAATTTGCTGTCTAGCCCAGTAAATATCGGTGCCTTCGTCAAAAATAACGGTGACTTGAGATAAACCATAACGCGACAGCGAGCGTGTTGTTTCGAGGTTTGGTAATCCTGCCATGGCGTTTTCTATTAAATAGGTGATCCGCTGCTCGGTTTCTAACGGGGTGAAACCGGTGGCTTTGGTATTGATCTGCACCTGTACGTTGGTGATATCGGGCACCGCATCTATCGATAAGCGTGTCATGTTATACACACCAAATGCGGCAACCAGCAAAGTGGCAGCCATGACTAGCCAGCGACGCTTTACGGCAAAAGATACTATAAAATCAATCATATCTGCTCCTTAATGCGCGTGGCTTGCGCCGTTTTTTAGAATATCGGCTTTCAAGATGTAACTGTTTTCAGTGACATACTCTTCGCCTGCATTTAAGCCTTCAATGACCGACACCCAGTCGCGGTTGGCTTCACCAAGTGTTACATGACGCGCCTCAAAGCGGTTTGCAGTTTTAACAAACACCACGTTTTCGTCTTCTAAGCTTTGAATGGCGGTTTGTTTCACTCTTAATTGGCTTGTAAGCTCTGCCGTTTTTACATCGGCTTTCACATGCATGCCCGGTCGCCAGTGTCCGTCACGGTTATTTATTACCACTCTTGCCCGAGCGATATGTCCGCCTGTCATCATAGGGGCGATATACGAGACCTTGCCCGAGGTGTTTAAGTGTTGGTGTAAATCGTAAATATCAGCGCTTTGGCCAATTTTAAGCTTTTCGATATTTTCAGGGAATGCTGACAGCTCAACCCACACTTGCTCAAGGTTAATGATGGTCAGTAAGGTTTGATCTAACGCCAGTTGCCCCTGCGCAATTAAACGCTCAGTGACTTCACCATCGGCAGGGCTCTTAATGATGTAGCTTTGTAAAGTTTGGCGATTTTGTACTTTGAGTAACGGCTGGTTTTTTGTCACTCGATCACCAATTTCTACAAATACTTTTTCAACAATGCCTTGATAAGGCGCCATGATGGTGAAAGTGTTGTCTATGGTCGGCGCGACCACGCCAAACAAGGTGTCGTGTTGGCTTATTGTGCCACTGCTCGCACGTTCGGTTTTTATGCCATTGGCTAGAATGGCTTGCTCGGTGAGTACCACGACGTTTTCTTCTTCATCATGTTGTTTCTGAGCCGAAGTCGGCTTTTCATCGTGATCATGCCCTTCGCCAGCAAAAATCATAGGGCTATGAGTCATCCCGAGCGTTGAGAAAGCGAATATTAACGCGATAGTCGATAGTTTTAATGATTTCATAATGTGTTGCTCCATGGCGAAGAAGTTGCAGTTTCTTTAGAGAGAGGTGACTGTGAATGAGCGTTATTTAGAGCTGATAGCGAGGTGTTGCCTATCAAGCGTTGTAATAAAAGGTGTGAATTAAGTAGTGCGATTTGCGTGTCTATGATCGCTTGCTCGGTATTGAAACGCTCTTTTTGCGCATCTAACAGTTGCAGCACTGAGATCTGCCCAAGACGATAGCTGTCTAAACTTTGCGAGATTAAAGTTTTTGCCAAAGGAAGCAATTTGCTTTGCAACTGCAAGAGTCTACGCTGTCGGTTTTGGGCTTGGGTGTAGGTTTGGCTGATCTGTTGTTTAAGAGATTGACGAATTAATTGCTGCTGCTCACTTAAAAAGTCGATTTGCGCACGTGCCGCTTTAATATTGCCTTGTTGCGAGTTTCTGAGTTGCAGAGGCATTGCTGCTTCAAACAGCAGTGAAGCACTATTACTGGCATTATCAAATCTGACTCCTGTACCAAGGGTGAGATCTGCTATCGAATTAGCTGAAGCCAATTGCATAGTTGCTTGTTCGGCTAGCACTTGTTGTGAAATAAGTTGAATTTCAGGTGCCATATCAATGGAGTTATGTAAGTCAGCTAAATTTGGCAGGCTCAGTTCTGTTTTCACATTGCCGTTAGCACTTCTGCGTGTTGGTAGTAGTTTTTGGACAGTATTAAAGTCAGTTTCACCTAACCAATACTGGGCTAGGCGCAGTTTTGCTGTTGTAAATTCACTTTCAAGTTGTTGTTGTTCAAGCTGTAATGTCCCGTATTCAAACTGCATCCGAGCTACATCGGCATTCGATACCGCACCTGCTGCTGCGCGTTGTTTAATGGTATTAAGCGCATCAGATACCGTGCTTTGCTGTGTTTGGCTTAATGCGAGTAAGCTTTGTAAGCGCATCACTCGATAATATTGCGCGGTGGCATCAGCAAATACATCGAGTTGCGTGAGTTGATATTCAATCTGAAATTGCGCCAGTTTGCTATCTTGCTCTGCAATACGACGCAGCTTTTTATCACCGCGTTCAAACAGTTGGCTAATAAGCAAAGTGCCTTCTATACCACTGACACCTTGCGCTTCGTTACTGCCGAGTACATTTTCGAGCGAGAAGCTTAATTCTGGGTTAGGCGATAAACCCGCTTGTAAGCGATTCGCTTCGATAACTGCTGCTTTTTCTTTGTAAAGTTGCAAACTAGGGTGGTTTGCTTGTGTGCGTTGTAGCACAGTTTTTAGGCTGAGCGGTGTTTGCACGGCCCACACAGGTTGGGGCATACAAACAGCCAAACCCATGATCAAAAATGAGAACTTTTTCATGTTCATTACTCAATTTATTAAAATTCTGGATGAAAATTAACAGTCGAGCGCACACTGGATCATAGCTAGAAGCTAGAAGCTATGAGTCATCAGTTCAAAAATTTATATATGTGTGCGCAAGGCGTGATTGAGTAAACTCGGAGGCGGTACTAAAGGCGGGTAACTCTTGCTTTGATACGCAGAGTTGTAAGTGCTTATTTGTTCACTGTAAGCCAGCACACTTTGCACTTTAACGCTATTGCCGCTGTGGCAAGTGTGGTGGTTATGAATATCAGCGTGGAAAACCAGAGAGCCGTCATCGGCTTGATCGAAATGAGGTGATTTCACTAACTCATGCACATGGACAGGGTCATCATGACTATTATCGGCATGAAAAGGCGCGCGGTCACAGTTTAATAAACTGTGCAGTAAGACCAATACAAAAATGTATGCGATACGCGATTTCAACATGACTAATCTATAAACCAATAATTTAAATGAATTTTGCTATTTAACACGAATAAAAAGTGCGTTAGTGTAAAGCCACTATAAAGCTTCCAGTAACAGGAAGGTCAACATGAAAATTGCCGAACTTTCAAAATTAACTCAGGTGACCAGTAAAACCATTCGCTATTATGAAGAGATTGGATTATTACCTGAGCCCGCACGTGCCGCCAATGGGTATCGCGTTTATCAGCAAGAAGATGTTGAGCGTTTATCGTTTATTCGCCGTTGTAGAGATTTACAAATTCCTCTTGAAGAGATAAAAAAAGTGCTTGGGTGCGATCATGGCAATGCCTGCGAAGGGCATAATAATCATGTTGATGACTTAATCGCAGCGCAATTAGAGCGAGTGAAAAAAGCCAAAATTGAACTTGAAGCACTAGAGCAAACCTTAACAGGCTTGCTGGAAGGCTGCGATGACGCAAATTCGAGTCAGTGCAATATCTTACAGAACTTGCGAGCTCACTAAGTATGCACCAGGCACATTTTCATGGTTTCACCATAAACTGGCAATCGGGCGAACTACGCAAACAAGGCACTGTAACGCAACTCGAACCTAGGCTGGTGGCGGTGCTTAAAGTGCTATTTGATGCCCAAGGTGAGCTTGTCAGTTATGAGCAATTGCAGCAACAAGTTTGGCAAGGTGTCATTGTTGCGCCTAATGCGTTACAGCGTGTTATCGCACAACTTAGAAAATCTCTTGGCGATACAGCCAAACAGCAGGCTATTATTAAAACGCATCCTAAACGCGGTTATAGCTTGGTTTTGATTAGTGAAGGTCTTGAAGTTAAAGATCGTGAGAATGAAAAGCTTGACGTTGAGGCGCTTGAAAAGCAAAACATCACAACCGCCCATCAAATAAACCTGCGTTTCTTGAATCAACCAATTGCTTTATTAGGCATTGTTTCATTAATTATAGTCATATTTACTTTTATTCATTTGTTTTATAAACCGACGACAAAAGCAGGAGCTGCGCAGGCAAATTTAATCAGTTTAGATACACAAACTGAGCAATTAGCTCAAGTAATTCCGCTGTCTAAAACTGAATTTATCTTTATCGATAAACAAGCTGGCAACCAGTTAGTGCTTCACAATACACAAAACAACCTTAGAGAAGTGCTCTTAAATAAAGCGCATCTTTATGGTCGAATGGTTTTAGCTGAAGATAAACAGCAACTGCGTTTTGGCCAAACCATTGAGCAAAATGGCGTTAAATGCGCCGAGTTGGTGGGTTTAGATATCAAGACAAAAGCGCTTACTCGTGTATTGCCTTGCCAAAATGACTTCAATCACACACCGCTTTTCAAAAATGATGAAACGCTTTTGTTTATTAAAACCGACAAACAATGGCAGTCAGAGCTTATTTCTTTGAATATTCAAACACAGCAGCAAACTAGTTTGCTTGCAGGTCAGATTGATAATGCTTTCATATCGCCTGATAAAACTCGACTTGCTATTAATTTCAATAATCAATTACAGGTGTTTGACTTAAAAGAAAATAAGCTTGAAGCCATTAGCTTGCCTAAAAGTTTCAACCAAGCGTTAAGTTCGAGCAACTTGGTTATGACATTTTCAGACAATGGCAACCTATGGGTAGCTCTAGATAAATCACTTGTAGAATATAGTCCTCAGGGAAAAGTCATCAGCAACACTAACCTAGCCAGTAGCATGCAAGTGTCTGAGTTAATGTTTAATGACAAGCAGTTGTTTGCTTTACTCGGTCGAGACAACCATCAGGTTCGGTTAAGTTCAGTAACGCAGCTAAATAACGTAGTTGATATTGCGCCGTCGAAATTTACTGATATGCAGGGTAAATTTCGACCCGATTCAAATGCTATCAGTGTGCTCAGCAGTCGAAGTGGGTCAACTCAGATCTGGCTGCAACAAGGTGAGCAACTTTTACAATTGACTCAAGCAGCGGCTGTTACAGATCATATTTGGTTAGATAAAAGTCGAGTGGCTTATCTCATTGAAAATCATGTTTGGCTTCTAAGTCTTGCTCATGAAAACCCTAAACCAATAAAGCTCGAGTTGAATGTACCAGTAAAGCAATTGCTGCAAGCAACATCAAAAACATTATACGTACAATCTGAAATAGAGCTAAATACTTCATTAATTGCGATAGATTTAAAGACGAATAGCCTTAGTACTCTGTTTGAAGGGCCTTTTCATTGGGCACAGGTGTTAGACGACAACACCTTGATATTAAATGACAGCAGCCAACTTAAAAAAGTTATTGGCGGTCAAGTGTCCGAAACTACAGCACTCCCAGCATTAACACTTCAGGGCCGCTATTACATGAAAGGCAATGAGGTTTATTTGCAAGATAAACAGGAAAATGTTTGGCTTTATAACCCATCATTAGAGCAAGCTGAAATTATTGGTGGTTTTGATGAAAACAATTTGTTTATGAGTGATTTCTCAAAACAATCATTAAAGATGCTGGGCGATAACTTTGTGAAAACCAATAACGAATTGGTCATGATTGAATTCAAGTAAGTTAAAAATAGATGGGTCGCAGATGTCAGAAAAAATTGAACAAAGTATAGGCAGCATTGCCTTAGTGGTTGAAAACTACGATGATGCCATTGAGTTTTATACAAATAAGCTTAGATTTACCTTAGTTGAAGACACAAACTTGGGAGGCGGAAAACGCTGGGTTCAAGTGTCGCCGCCAAACTCGAATGGCACGAATTTATTGCTTGCGCAGGCAAGTGCTGAAGAGCAGAAAAATGCAGTCGGAAATCAAACGGGCGGTCGGGTGTTCTTATTTCTCCATACTAATGATTTTTGGCGCGATTATGAGTTTATGAGAAGTAAAGGCGTGGTGTTTCATGAAGAACCACGAGAAGAGGAATATGGCACAGTAGCGGTATTTCAAGACCTTTACGGCAATAAGTGGGACTTATTACAACTTAATAAAAAATAAAGGAAAATAAAATGCTAAATGCAAGTTGTCATTGCGGGAATATTCAATTAACTATGCCGAAACCTGAGTCACTTACCAGTTGTAATTGCTCTATTTGCCATCGTTTAGCAGCCCTTTGGGGAAACTACCCTCCGAAAGAAGTTTCACTCAATATTCACCAAGGTGGTATAGAAATTTACAGTCATAGTGATGAATACATACACTTTCATCGCTGTGGAAAATGTGGGTGCACCACCCATTACACCTTGACTGAAAAAGCCGGTAGAGAGAAAACCGCTGTGAATTTTCGTATGGTAGACCCCGCAGCTGCGCAAGATATTAGAATAAGGCGTTTTGACGGTGCAGATACTTGGACGTTTATAGATGAGTAAGCTTTGATAATATTCTATTCTGTTAGGAGAAGAGGTTGAATTTAAAAGGTATTCATCATGTGGCAATTATTTGTTCTGATTATGAAAGGTCTAAAGCTTTTTACACACAAGTTTTAGGTTTACAGGTCGTTGCAGAAAATTACCGAGCAGAGCGAGATTCTAACAAGCTAGATTTGGCTTTGCCTGATGGCGGCCAAGTTGAATTATTTTCTTTTGTCAATGCGCCTAAAAGAGTGAGCCGCCCCGAAGCCCTAGGGTTAAGGCACTTGGCTTTTTGCGTTGAATGTATCGACACTGAAGTCATGGCATTAGAAAACCATGGGGTTGATGTCGAGGCTATTCGTGTGGACGAATACACTGGAAAGCGCTTTACTTTTTTCCAAGATCCAGATGGTTTACCTTTAGAGCTGTACGAAGTTTAGAGGAGCCAAGATGTCTGATGCGATTTGCCCAAAGTGCCACGAGAAAATCGAGCCTTTTGCGATGTCGCTCGCTTTCTTTCCGTTCTACTTTAAGTGCAATCATTGTAGTGTGAGGCTCAAGCTTAAATCTTTGAAGCTGCTTTCGTCAGTATTAATTACATATTTACTGGTCGTGGTGATGATGATTTGGCTTTTACCTGCCTTTAGAGGCTACGCGGTCTTAACGAGTGTGTTTGTTTGGTTGGTGCTTTATAATTTCATTGCGCATAAAATGCTGAGTAAAGACAATCTTCTGGTTGTTGAGTGAGTTATTCTCGGTACTTTTCTATATCCATAACAATAAAAAATGATGATCCAACAATTAAATAATACAGCGCCAGAGGTTTGCGAGCAAATCTATCAGGTTTTTCAAAGCTCTTACAAAATCGAAGCTGATCTTATTGGTGTTCAGAACTTTCCGCCTTTATCACGCACAGTTGAACAGATACAGCAATCAAATAATGAATTTTATGGGGTTATTGTTGCAGGTGAGCTCGCTGGTGTGATTGAAATATCGTTGAATGAGTTTTCAGTCCAGGACATTTTAGAAACAGCACTAGAAATAGAGAGCTTAACGGTATCTCCATTGTTTTTTAAACAAGGGATAGCGAGTCTTTTAATTGAGTTTGTTCTTCACACTAAAGCGTTTGAATATGCTATCGTCGAAACGGCTGTGGTTAACCAACCAGCAATTAAGCTTTACGAGAAACATGGTTTTAGAATTTTTAAGCAGTTTACACCCGAGCACGGTATTGAGAAGGTGGCACTGAAACAGAGTGGTTATAAATAAAAGCGCTCATAAGTAAAAGTACGCATAAGTAAAAAGCTATAGGACGGATTATGTTATTGATTGCTGCAAGTATTCTTATTATTTTGGGGGTTCTGCATTCGGTACTGGGTGAGAAGTTTATACTTATCAGGCTATTTCGTCGTGATAATTTGCCAAAAATTTACGGTAGTGATGCTTTTACTAAAGGAACTATGAGGTTTGCTTGGCATATCACTTCAATTGCCTGGTTTGGCTTTGCTTCGCTTTTATTCATGCATAGTGAAGGTAGCAGTGAAAATATTCTTTATGTTGTGAGTTTAGTTTTTTTACTGAGTGCTGCTTTGTCGGCTTATTTTACGAAAGGTAAACACTTCTCATGGTGGCTCTTTTTAGCTGTTGCAATATTAAGCTATCTCAGTATTTGATCTGCTAATTTAGAACTGGGATAGCTATATTAAAGCGGCTACCTTTTCCTGGCTTGCTCTCAACAGTAATCGAACCTTGATGACTTTCAATAATTTTATGTGATACAGATAACCCTAAGCCTGTGCCTTCTCCAACCTCTTTTGTTGTAAAGAAAGGGTCAAAGAGTTTATTAACCGTAGATTGCTCCATACCGCAGCCGTTATCTGCAATAGTGATATGAATACACTGATTATGTAAACGGCTTTGTATGTCTATTTTACCGTTATCAGAGATTGCATCATTGGCATTCATCAGTAAATTGACGAGCACTTGGCTCAATTCGATTGGTAGGCAGTTAATGAGGGGAAGTTCTGCCAAGTTGATATCAATGTCAATATTGGGATTAAGCTCGGAGGCAACCATATTAATAGCGAGTTGAATGACGTCTTTATTGATATCGACATTGGCAATTGGCATTTTTTCCATTTGAGAGAAATGGCCTAGGTCTTTAGATATCACCCGGATCCGCTTTAAACCACTTTCAACGCTTTCTAATATAGAGTGAGTGTCATCAAAAATAAACTCAAGATCATGCTTGGCCGATAATTGCTTTGCTAGTTCTGAGTTATTTTCTTCAATATCGCCCCATGCCAGTTTAATATCATCTAAATATTCAGCCAAAGATTCCATATTGCTGGAGACATAACCAAGGGGGGTGTTAATTTCATGTGCCACACCTGCAGCAAGTTGACCAATTGACGCTAGCTTTTCTGAATGGATTAACTGCTGTTTCGTTTCTTCTAACTCACCCAGAGTATTTCTTAAATCTGTGTTTGCTTGCTCTAGTTGCTTTGTGCGCTCAATCACTTTGGCTTCGAGGTTTTCATTGAATGCTGATAACTCTTTTGTCATTTCATCCAATTGAATGAGATGTTCATAAGTTCTAAGTGAAGCCGTAATAGAAGTAAAAAGTCGCTGCTTAGTGAGTTCAGTCTTAGATTTGTAATCGTTGATGTCATAGTTCAACATTACTTCATGTTCTGGCATTTCACCTGGCTGACCAGTTCTTAGGATTATTCTAACTAAAGTGTTATTAAATACTTCGCGCACATGACCTGCTATTTTCAAGCCAGAATCATCAGTTTCCATAACGACGTCTAATAAAATGAGCGACAAATTATCTATGGATTGAATTAACTTAAGTGCTTGCTCAGAGTTATAAGCATGATAAAGCGTAAGGTTTTTGCCTTGGTATTGGTAGGTGTTTAATACCAGTTTAGATAGCTTATGGATTTCGTCGTCGTCATCTACAATTAATACAGGCCAGGTATCAAGTTGAAAGTGGGGGGACGGGGGTGTTGAAAAAACGGGCTCGTTTTGAAATAAAAAATCATTTTCAGGCTCATTGGACATACAAAACTCCCAGGCCAAGTTCAAACTATCTCTGTTTGACTATAGCAAACATTGCCGCTTGAATGTACTACGAATTTTTAACATTTGATTTTGATCATTTAAATTTTTAAAAATCGACATTATAAATTTGCAACTTTTAATGTTAATTGCCTAAATTTATTAAATAAACATCAATTGTTTTAGAGTAAAAGCTTGGAATTTACTTTGTTTTATACCATAGTGGTCGGTCCTCAACCGTGGGAACCATTTTTATGCTTAGCAATTTATCAATAAAACAAAAAATAACAGCAGGCTTTGGCGCAATCGGGATTTTGCTTCTACTGGCGTGCTCATTGGGATATATGGCGCTATCACAGATCAGTGATGCAAATAGGAAAGTAACAGACATAACACTGCCTGGGCAAAGGGCTGTTGATGAACTTCAACTTCAGCAATTGAGGTTAAGTAAACTTATTGCTCAAGCGTACAATTTAGAGTCTTCTGATGAGGTTACTCAAGCAAAACAAAGTTTTGACCAAGCAGCTTCAAAACAGCAAACCTTGATAACCCAACTAAAGAATAAGCTGTCGTACGACAGGGCTTTAAATGGTTCAGTATCAAAAGTCGAACAAACCATACAAGCTATGGAGCAAGCAGGCGAAAGAATGCTTGCACTTAAAACCACATCACTCCTTGCTCAGAAGGACATCTCTTCACTGCTAGTAAAACTTCTTGATAGCAAAGAGCAAGCAAGTGTAGCAATGCTTGATATAGAACTGATCGAAGGTGCTAATGGTCGTCAGTTGGAAGAAATGATGGGGACTGGTGTTCGCATTGACGATATGCTGTTTACGTTAGAAAGTAACGCAAGACAGATCCCGACATTAAGCCTAACTAATATCAGTGCTCACAAAGAGGATATGTCTTTTATTTTAGATAATATTAGTGACAATTTTGCTTTTCTAAAACGTCAAGCTCAAGGTATTAATGCTGAGGAAGTATTTAGCAACTTTGAAAGTGCACAACGTGAGCTAGAGAGTCTACTTCGATCACCTGGTAGTTTATACGCTCAGCTGAATAAACAGCGTCAGTCTCAAGTTGATGCGACATCAGCTTACCGTCAAACCGAACAGAACTCTGTCAATGCCATTAACGCATTAAATGCTATACAAGATAAGACCAAAATATCGTTTGAATCATCACAAAAACTAACGCAAGAATTGATTGCTCAAGCACAAACCAGTGCGATTATCTTAGTCATCATTTTTGTGGGCCTAGCTGCATTTATCGCATATTCGACCAGTAAGGCCATGCTTTCACCATTAAAAGCGGTAAATAAAATGCTGAATTTTTTGGCCGAGGGAGATTTCTCTCGCGATATGCAAAAGCGTAATGACGACGAATTTGGTACTTTGATTGATAATATTAATAAGGTAAAAGATAGCCTTCGAGAGCTGCTTAATGACATAAACAAGAAAGTGCATGAGCTTGATAGTGTGTCTGAGAAGTCACTGTCTGAAAGTCGGTTAGTAGCAGATAATGCGGCATCACAAATGATCAGAATGGATGACGCAGCAAGCTTGGCACAAAATGTATCTAGTTCAGCATCAAATGTGTCTCAAAATGCACAGCAAAGTTTAGAGAGCTTACTTCAAGCCAATGAACGCAAAGCAGAGGCCTCAACCTTGGTAGTTGATAATCAGTCTCACATCGAATCACTGGATGAAAAGATGGCAGAGGCGGTGGAAATGATGACCCGATTAACCTCGCACAGTAACAATATAGGGTCGATTTTAGACACCATCGTGTCGATTGCTGAACAAACTAACCTGCTTGCCCTGAATGCAGCTATTGAAGCGGCAAGAGCGGGTGAACAAGGTCGAGGTTTTGCGGTTGTTGCCGATGAAGTAAGAACACTGGCATCTCGCACTCAAGACTCAACAGAAGAAATCAATAAGATGATTTCGGCCTTACAGCAAGATACTAAACAAGCTGCGGATGCGATTCATGTAGGGCAAACAGATGCATCTGTTTGTGTTGAACAAAGCCAAGCATTGGTTGCGGTTATGCAACAAATTGAAGATGCGCTAAATGAAGTGACCCATTTAAGTGAGCAAGTGACACACTCTGCAGAGCAACAAGAGGGCGATTGTCAGCGTATTGGCCATGTCATGCTTGAGGCTAAAGATACTGCAAGCGACAATGCTGGCTCGATGAAGCAAATGGCTAAAGGCAGTGAATCGTTGAGTGAATTTGCACACAGGCTGGCTGAGTCTGTTGAGAGGTTTAAGCTTTAGCTGCTCTGAAATTAATAAGTAACCGTTTTAATTGCGCTTCTTTACTTTGAAGGTTAACTTCATACCTATTAGTCAATGATTCAAAGGTGTTGATTTGTATAGTACAAACGCCATTTTAGTTAATTCGTTCACAATGGATGGTAAGGGTGGAAACCCTGCGGGGGTAGTATTAAATGCTGACAACTTGTCCTATGATGAGAAACTCAAAATTGCACAAGCGGTCGGTTACTCAGAAACAGCATTTGTGTCAAAAGATGAAGAGGTTGACTTTGAAGTGTCGTTCTTTACCGTCACAGATGAAGTTAACTTTTGTGGGCATGCGACGCTTGCTACTTTTTCAACTTTATTTAGCAAGAATCTAATTTCTGCAGGCAAGTATAAACAACGCACGAAAGCCGGTATTTTATCAGTTAATGTTGAAGAAAATGGCCGTGTAGTGATGGAGCAAGCTTGCCCGACTTATCTGCAAACCTTCGAGTACGAAGATATCGCTGAATTAATTGGCCTACCGCTTGACATATTATCTTCAACTCAGTTACCCATCGAAGTCATTTCCACAGGCTTACATGATGTGATTGTGCCAGTGCCTTTGGGTTGTTTAGACAAATTAGAAGTAGATAACGAGAAGCTTAGCGAGTTTTGTGAAAAGTACGATTTAATTGGCATGCATGCTTTTGAGCTAAATGATTCTGACAGTGAGTTCACTGCCAGTTGCAGAAATTTCGCCCCGCTTTTTGGTATTCCAGAAGAATCAGCGACAGGCAGTTCAAGTGGCGCTTTGGCTTGTTATCTTGTTAAGCATGTTTTTGCAGGCGCAGAGACATTTGATTTTGTTTTTGAACAAGGCCGGGCTATGGGTTGTGCGTCTAGGTTGAGTGCGAGTGTAAATTTAGAAAAAGGCCAAGTAAGCAAAGTCGAGGTAGGTGGTGAAGCCAAAGAGATAAGCGTTCTAAAGGTAAGCTAAAAATACTGTGGCATCACTAACGCCACAGTATTAAAAAGAGTATTTAAAATAACGATTGAAAATGCGGTAACATGCTTTGTGCTATTCGCTCTCTGACTTTGCTACTGTGATCGCCATCAAACACGATTACATTTACTTTGGTTTTTTGTGCTTCGCTTAACGTTTTTAACTTTAGGCTACCATCTGCAATCCATTTATATTCATCGTGTTTGCCTACTTCAACTCTGACCGAGTGTAATTTTGATAACACCTTACTATCACTATATTGGTTGATTAACTCCCCAAAACCAAAGCGCCATTTATGTGTTTGTGATTTAACTTGGCTAAAGTGTGCACCGAATGGTTCTCCATTGTGACCCGCAAATGCACCACCATATGCCATTACAAATGCAGCATTGCTGTTATCTTCGCCATTTTGCCAAAGTGCCATGCCCTGAAAACTTTTAAACTCTTCTTTCATTAAGGCTCTTGGTGAAGTTGTTTTAGCAAGTGCACTGCGAAAGCGATTATAATGTGCAATTGCTTTGGCATTGCCTAAATATGAAGTGTTTAGGCCATTTTCGTCAATTAAACCTGGACTTAAAGCATAAACATGACCAAATTGAGCCGGGTTGTCTGCGGCAAATCTTAGTGCACCTGTGCCACCCATAGAAAAGCCAGCTACTGCTGTGTGTTTACTATCTGTTTTAGTTCGGTAATTGGTGTTTACCCATTGCACAGCCTCTTTAGTAACAAAGTCTGAAAATCGGCCATGTGCTTTGGAGTTGACGTAAAAGCTACCTCTAAGCGGCGTGTCACCATCAATCATAACGACTATAAATTTGAGAGGCTCTTTGGTTTGCTCATAATCAGCAAATATTTTCTCGAAGGAATATGCAAAGTTAGCACCCCAATTATAAGCACCTAAGAAATATAAAACTGGGTATGCTTTATTACTTTTTTCGTAATTTTTTGGTAAATAGATGCTAATGGTACGAGTTGCATTGGTGCCAATAAAGTTGTCTGCAATGGCTGGTGAATATATTTGATGTTGCTGTAAATCCGCTTTTGCAGATAGCGAAACGCTCAACAATAGCGTTAGACAGATTGTTTTTAAGAGTAGTTTCATAAAGATCCCTTTTATACGGCTTAAGAATTTCTTTATTAATACCTTGATAATTGATACAAAACAAATATAAAAATTAGCGTTATTTATATGAAATGAATATAGATTGGTTGGATATCAAAAAATGTCGCTACATAGTGGTGGTCGCTGAAGAGCTTAGTTTTAGTAAGGCTGCAGAGCGTTTAAATATGGCGCAACCGCCCTTGAGCCAGCAAGTAAAAAATATTGAATCTCGCCTAGGGCTTCAAATTTTTGAGCGTTCAACACGGTCTGTGAACTTGACTATGGAAGGCAAGAAGATAGTTGCAATTGCTAAAGGACTATTAGAAAGTCATCAAGCCATCGCTGAAACGCTTAAAAATATTGAAAATAGGCCTCTTGCATTGGGTGCAATACCACTTGCATTCGATGCTTTTTTAAGTGAGAGAATGGCGTGCCTTCACAAAGAAAACTCAGATATTGTAATTAATCTACAAGAAGGCAATACGAAAGAATTGCTTACAGCTTGTGATAAAGATTTATTAGATGCTGCAGTCGTCAGGCTTCATGAACATGATTTACCTAGACATCAAGTTTATAAATTAAAGCAAGAAGACTACGTGGCTGTATACCCAAAGAGCTGGAATGTGGATCTAGCTAAACAGACAGTGTGCTTATCAGAATTTAATGATAAGCCTTATATAAGTTATCCACGTAAGATCCAACCCGAGTTATTCGATAAAATTGCCAGTGAATTTGAGAAAGTAAAATCTAAGCCTTGCAGTATACAGCAAGTAAAATCAAAGGCTGTGACTATGTCTTTGGTAGCAAATAATCTAGGGTTTGCGATTGTACCATTTAGCATCGTGAAGCGTTTTAAGGATGATGTGGATTTTGCTTTTATTGAGCAATCTTTACCGAGTGTAGATTATTACTTATATTGTAAGAAGTTTGATTCAAATGAAAAAATGAAGCGGCTCTTGGCACTTTTAAAGAGTACATAGATATAAGTTGACCTAACTTAATGGGAAGTCAGGTCAATTGAACTGAAAGTTATTTGTAAATAAACAGCTAGATCTTAGGCCTTAGTTTTTCAATAACCTCAGTACTTACCCAATAAATATTAGAGAAGCCTTCTTTTTCATCAAATCTGCTAAAAAACAGAAATTTACCATCAGGGCTAACCGTGGGGACGGTTTCACTTACTTTGGAGTTTATGCTCTTGCCTAAGTTAATAGGTTTTGACCGGATTTGATATCTAAGGTTGTAAATTAAGAGTGACCCTTAGGATATAAAGTGACAATCTTTACCCAAACGGGTGCTTTCGTTTTGTATACTTACTAGATAATCTAAGATGATAAAAAGTGATCGCATAATAAGTCAGATACATACTTGATGAGAGTAGTTTGTTGAAGCCAAAGTCTTTGGTACTCAAGTTGATAAAATTAGAAGAATTTTAAATAATCAATATATGAATCATTTATTAATAAAATAACACCTAATATTGATTAACTTGGCTCTTAAAATTATTAATACTAAATTTATGGTCTGAAAAAATAATCGGTTGAATTAATTGCTTATCTCAATAATGGCTAAAATAATTTTGGGGAAGTATACTTTCGAGTAATGAAGTTTCAAACATAACTTTTTTCAAATGGATTCGGGCTGAGAAGTGGGGAGCAAATTTTTAATTTACAATTATTATCAAGCAAGTAACTATCGAACTAATTATTCATCAATAACATAATTTTATATGATTTTAAAAATTTTACGTATAATTATATGGATTCCATTTACATTTTTGTTTTATTTCTTTGTTGTTGATTTTGAAGCTTTTTCATATCTTCTTTCATGGTTCCTATATTTTTCTCTGGTTGTAAACATAAATAGATATATATATGATTTTAAAAGAGGTTTTTCTGTTCTTTACTTATCGCTCATTGTTTTTCTTCCTGTGGTGTTATACTTTTTTATGATCCTGAAAAATTAAATAAGCAAATGAAAATTAATGTAATTACTCATTAGGCAGCTATGTAAAGTACGCGAGTTGACTTCTGCCGAGTAATATTCAGAATAAAGGAAAAAGTTCATACCTTGCATTTACATATGAATAAATTTGCCAAGAGTAAGCTACACTTTGTGATATAAGCCAACCTAAAGCGTTGGCTTTATTATGTGTTGATTTGCTTCGGAATGACCTGTCAATTTAAATGGTATGTGATGTTGACTTTGTCTGGTCTGGCTGCTGATATGACTGAATTTTGCACATGCTTTTATTCAGTTAAAGTCACGTCATTATTGCTGTGCTTTTCCCTCAATCGTTCAATAATTTCTGCGCTTGACCAATAGATGTCTATGTCTCTTTTTTCTCTGTCGATAGTTCGGTTAAATAGAATATATTTCCCATCGGGTGTAACGCTGGCGTAAAAATCACTTTCTGCTGAGTTTACTTCTGGGCCCATGTTAATGGCCTTGCCCCAATCGCCATTGTCTTGCTTGAAACTGATATAAAGGTCTGACTTGCCAAAGCCGCCTTCTCTTTCGCTATCCCAAATAATATAGCTTTCATCTGGTGCGATAAGAGGATGAGCAGTCCATTTTCCTGTGTTTATTTGTTTTCCCATGACTTCAGGTGCTTGGCGTTGGCCGTTAACTAATTTAGAAATACGGATAAGATCATTGCTTTTATAGTCATCGAATACGTACGAGCCTTGGTTTGATACTGATAGACGCATGATGCCATATTCTTTTTTGTCGATTAATGGCCCTAAGCTTTTTAGTTCAGACCAGCCTTCAGTTGTGCGCTCTCTGTACTTTTCAGCCATATACATGGTGTTACCATCTTCAGAGAATACAATCTCGCCACTGCGTGGAAACTGGGTAAATTTACGCCATTTACTATCCTCTAGCTTGTAGCCAATCACCGTCGGGCTGAACTTTTTGTCTTTGTTGCCTTGCGCAAGGTCAATGGTGTAATAAAACTCTTTCATACCGGGTGCGAACACACCTTCAAGTTCCCAACCCTGTGTTGAAATAATACCCGGTGCAAAGGGTTCAGCAGTTAACCCCGGCGTTTGCTGGCCCATATATGCGCCTTTAAATGTGGCGAACTCTGTCTGCTCAGCATTTAGCTGAGCAAGGGGCAATATAGATAAAGTTAAAACGAACAATTTCTTTAACATGGTGTTTCTTCCTGTAACTAGACCCAACGTGAGTCGATGATTTTCATGTTGACGAATTGATATTCCACTTTATAAAAACAAAAAACATGAAAGGGCTATGAAATCAGTCTGACGTCTTGCTGATTATTTTTATTAGTATTTATTTCATCGGGTTATGATTTTATGAGTAGGGTTATATTGCTTAAATAGCAATTTATTAAAGTACTGTTTATGGAAAAAGGTTCTGTAAAGCCAAATAAAATAGAAGAAATAGAAAGACAATTTAAGAGGAAAATTGTCTTTCATCGACTTAGCCCTTGAGCTTTAATCTTCTTTTTGAAACTTGGCTAGGATAAAGTTTTGTAAGGTCTAAATAGCACGCTTTAAAGTTAATCAACAGCAAGCTACTTTGGCAGTGCTTTTTTCAGCAGCTTGTTTCTTTGTTTTACACTTGGGCTTTACTTCAAGTACATCAGCCTGATTCACTTGTTCTTTAATGGCAGTATTAATGCTCTCTTTACGCTCACTGTATCGGTCAACCAACCAATCTAGGTTATCGCGAGTCAGCAATGTAAATTTCATTAGCTCTTCCATCACATCGACAATACGAGCGTGGTAGGGGGACTCTTTCATCGTACCGTCTTCGTTAAATTCTTGCCACGCTTTAGCCACTGAAGACTGATTCGGTATGGTTAACATACGCATCCAACGCCCGAGTACCCGCATATTATTTACCGCATTAAAGCTTTGTGAGCCGCCTGATACTTGCATGACAGCCAGTACTTACCTTGTGTCGGTCTTACTGCACCTTCTGAAAGTGGGATCCAATCAATTTGGTTTTTAAGCACAGCCGACATGTTGCCGTGAATTTCGGGAGAAGACCAAACTTGTGCTTCTGACCATTTTACTAGAGCACGTAGTTTTTGGACTTTTTCGTCTTCGACAGATACGCCGTTATCAAAAAGAGGCAGCCCTTTTGGGTTGAACAACTTAACTTCAGCGCCTAAATGCTCAAGTATTCTTGCCGCTTCTTCTGCAGCATAACGACTCATTGATTGGGCTCTAAGTGAGCCGTAAAGCACCAATACACGCGGTTTATGATTGCTGATTGAGAATTGCTTAGGGGTTACGTCAAAAGCTTGGTTACTTAATAAATGCATTTCATCTCCAATAGTGGTGTTTTGTATTCACTTATTAAGACGAAGCGCGGTTCAAAAAGACGAAACTATTTTGAAGTTTTTATTTAATTCTTTTTTCGGTTTGTTGTGGTTTTCTATGATAGTCAATTAGATTGCCTTGTTTATCTAACTCAAAATCACAGCAGCGATCGAAAAGCACTTTTAAGTCAGTTCGACTCTTTTGCATTCTAGACTTAAAGGTGGAGTAACTTACTCCAAGCTGTTCAGCTTGTTGTTTTTGAGAGCAGCCTTCTAAGTCAATCTTTCTTATTAAGTCAGCTTCATCTTCAGGCATGGCCTGCAGAAATGGTTCGATGCATCTAATTAAATCAGCACGGATGTTTGCATCTTGTTTTTCAATTACCTCGATCAACTCGGTATGCTGGTAGTTATTGTGTTTGCGATAAAAATCAATAATGGCGTGATTGGCAATTTGGAAAAGCCAAGGCTTGATACTGGCTTGATCTTTTAGCTGGTGGATCTGCAAATGTGTTTTTAACAAGATGTCTTGTAATAATTCTTCGGCGTCAGCTGGGTTAGACACTTTCGAAAGTAAAAAAGCGTGCAGGCTGTTTTTGTATTCAGCCCAAATTTGTTCGATAGACATAATTTCAAATAGTGGTTTATAGCTTTTTTATCTTAAACCACTATCTGAATGACGAAAAGCTTACTGAAGCGGCGTACCGTCGAAAGTAACTGCTGCGACACTCGATTCAGCTTTCAAAAGGGTACGGATATTACCGTGATCGTCATTTTCAGGATGTTGAACAACGTCGGTACGATAATAATCACCAAAGCAATGTAGTGTCTGTTCTTTGCTTAAGTTGTTGAGATGTGCAAAAGCTAAGATTTTACAAGAGCCTTGGTTTTGCTCAGCACTGCTTTGCAAGCCATTATTGTTAAAAGCTGTCGCAGTGTAAGTGTAATTATCAGCAATTATTTGCTGACACAGTTCAAAAGTAATGGTTTCTGGTTGGGCGTTAAGCTGAGCTAAGAAGTCGTTTAATGTCATAAGTTTGTTCCTTTTTTGCTGAGTTTAACGTGCAGAGCGTAGCAGCTCAATTGAATAAAACTAAGCTGCTTAATTTGCCTAAACAAACTGAGTCTAAAGTTTGCTCAATTCACCTTTGAAATAGGTGAGGGCATCTTGATTGTTGAGCTTAGTCGCAAGCTTAATGCCTTGTTGTAATGTGAGGCGGCTCTTTTCAGTTTCTCCCAATTGTTCATAAACCTTTGCTAGCCTGCTTAAGTAGAAGGTGTTTTCTGGGTGCGAATTTACTAAATATTGCATCGTTGAAACGGCTTTTTCACCTTGTTTGTGTTCTACATAGTGAAAACTTAAATCGATTAAGCTTGGGTTTGGACTAAGCGTTTGCTGGTATTTTTCAGAGAGCTTTTTAAAGTAAGCAATGACACTTTGTCGCCCTGCATTTGCAAATTGCGATATTTCTGGGGTTTTATCTGCAAATAGGTTTTCCATAGCATCGGTAATACTCAGGCTTGCAACCGATAAGAAATTGTATTGGCTGTAATTTGTAAATCGAGCCTGAAACGCTTGCTGACTAAAATTGGCTTTGATGTTTTCAAACAGTGGTGCGTTATTAACGAAGGAGCCAAGAGAAAGATAAAAAAACCTATCTTGATATTGATCTGAATACTTTAGCTTTGAAAGCCGTTCTACAAGTCCTGACTTGTCTAGCTCTAGAGCAGGAGAGCTGGCAATAAAACCATTAAATAAAGTTGGCGATTGTTCAAACGCATACAGCACAAAATTACCATTACTCGAATAGCCTTCTAGTACCTTGTAGTCGTAAGTTAAGTAGGTTTTATCGATAAATGGGATGAGTTCATTTTTAAGCACATTTAAAGTCAATGGGCTGGCAACGCCGGAAGCCGATACAAATTTAGGATGTAGTGTTGACTCAACATCAAGTTGGGGTACTTGCACGATGATCATGGCAGGCATTGGGCCCACTTCAACATGACTTAGCCAATCGGTTTGATAGGTAAGCATATCAATTCGACTGCCTCCTGATGTGGTATAAAGTACAGGGTATTTTTGATTTTTGTTATATCCCCAAGGCAATATGACATCGAATGAAATCGTCTGTTTGGAAGCCTTAGATTGAAACTGATGCTTTATTGTTTGAACACCCTTGCTTTGTTGTTCTTGTGCGTGTGCGAGCGAGTTTAATAGACAGGCGAGTAAAAGTATGAATAACGTGAAATGTTTACTTATTTTCATGGTGACTCCTTGAATAGTTGCCACCATGATGAAAGTAAATATAGCTAATTAATTGATTTTCTATTGATAAAAAACTGATATTTTGCTGATGAAAAGTTTATAGCCGTTTTTAAAGTGCTGGAACAATAGAGATGATTAATAACCCCGCCATGGCCCAGTTAAATTTTTGCATATGACTCGGCTGTTTCAATATTGCCTGCATTTTTTGTCCTAAAACAATCCAACTCATTACACAAGGGAAGCCGACGACTGCGAAAATAACAGAGATTATAGTGACTGTGAGTAAGTTTTGTTCTGGTGTATAAACGCTCACCGCAGTGAGTGCCATAGTCCATGCTTTAGGGTTGACCCACTGAAAGAGTGCGGCTTGCATAAATGAAAAAGGCTTGCCTTTTTCTGTAATATCTTTGCTTTCACTTGGGGTTGCGGTTGCAATTTTGTAGGCAAGGTAAAGCAAATAGACAATAGAAACGACTTTTAAAATGTCGTAAGTCACTGGAAAAGCATTGAATAGTTGCATTACGCCTAACCCAACTAACTCAATCATAATAGCAAAGCCAACCACGACACCAATTAGGTGTGGCACAGTCATTTTAAAACCAAAGTTTGCGCCAGAACTCATTAGCATTAAATTGTTTGGTCCAGGTGTGATAGATGAAACAAACGCGAACGCCGCAAACGCGAGAATGATTTCTTGTGTCATAGGATTATTCCTTTAATTGTGATAAAACAAGTTTAACGTGTTTAATGCTCAATTATCACGCGAATTTCACTTTTATAAACTTGGATTTTGCAATTAATGACGAAAATTGATGGGTATAACAAACAAATATTGTGCATTCTAGAAAGGGATGGACGAATAGCCAACACAGAGCTTGCTGAGCAAATTGGCTTGTCACCTTCAGCTTGCTTAAGAAGAGTGCAAGAATTGGAAAAGTTAGGCCTGATTAAAGGCTACAAGGCAGTCGTTGATCCCGAAAAAATGGGCATTGGTTTTATCGCTTATGTGGCTGTTGGGTTGACTGAGCACTCAACACCTTCTCAACTCGCGTTTGAGCAAGCTCTTCAGGATGTTGATGAAATAAAAGAATGCCACAATGTGACAGGCCCATATGAATATCTTTTGCGAATAGAAACTAAAGATTTACATACATTTAAAGCACTTCACGCTGATGTGCTGGGATCAATTTCTCAAGTGAGAACCATCACCACCCATGTTGTGATGGATTCTCCAAAAGACACAAGACAGTAGCGCTATTGTTTTAGAGCTTTTCGCCAATGTGATAAACCCGACATAAAGTCGGTGCTACCGTGCTGATTTCAGAGAGTGAGTCGTTATTGATAACGCCAACTGGCCAACTTTACTAACCCGACATAAAGTCGGTGCTATCGTGCTGATTTCAGAGAGTGAGTCGTTATTGATAACGCCAACTGGCCAACTTTACTAACCCGACATAAAGTCGGTGCTACCGTGTTGATTTTAGAGAGTGTCATTATTGTCAACGCCAACTCGCCAACTCTATTAACCCGACATAAAGTCGGTGCTACCGAGTTGATTTAAGAGAGTGAGTCGTTATTGTTAACGCCAACTGGCCAGTTCTATTAACCCGTCATAAAGTCGGTGCTACCGTGTTGATTTTAGAGAGTGAGTCGTTATTGTTAACGCCAACTGGCTAACTCTATTAACTCGACATAAAGTCGGTGCTACAGTGCTGATTTCAGAGAGTAAGCCGTTATTGTTAACGGCAACTGGCCAACTCTATTAACCCGACATAAAGTCGGCGCTACCGTGTTGATTTAAGAGAGTGAGTCGTTATTGTTAACTCCAACTCGGCTTTTTAACCTCTACGCCCATCAACCCTTTTCTTCATTAAAATGGGTGTATAAAACCACAAGAAGATGGCAAAGCCGACAACCCACAAATAAGCGCTGATATTCCACGCCAGATGAGGAGAATAAACAATTGGCATGAATGATCGAACTAGTGCGCTTAAAGCTATGAAAGCGAATGCCCAAGCTACCATGTTTGCCGGTTTTAATGTTCTACCAGTATGACCAAGTGAGACTCTTGCCATCATTGCCAAGATCATTAATCCAATGCCACCAATGGTAATTAAATGCAGTGCATCGGCCGGATTAATTTGGCCTGTCAGGTAGCTAAACGCGAGAAATAAAATGCCAACTGCACTTAAAAAGTAGCCTAAATGCAGTGACCAAAGCAGCGGTACTTTGAATACTCCTTTATCAAACCACAAAATGGTGCGAGTTAAATGTAAAGTGGCAGCAGGAAGTAAAACCAAACCAACATTGATATCTAGAGAAAAGAGTTTGATGCTAGCAAACCCAGTCATCGCCAATAGGCTAAATAACAGCAACAATTTATCAAGCTTAGGTGTTTTTACTTGTTCATCTCGGTTTAAACCACGGGCTGTAAAAAATGGAATGACACGTCCACCAATAATGCCAATTAATAACATAAAGCCAAGTACGGCCAATTGTGTGAATAAACGAGCGAAAGAATATTCACCTAACCAAGTACTCATTAAGAATGCGCTATTAAAGAGAGTGAGTAAGGCCAGCACAACAATCATGATGTAATTTTGTTTTGAAGCCGATGACACCAGCATATGACTCAAATAAGCAATGGCAAAGAGCCAGAAAAATATTTGCCCAAGTAGCAAAAGTAATTGGTTGTCTGCATAAAAAAAGAAAATAGCTCGGCAAGAAACCCAAATCGCGCTGAGGGTAATTAAGCCTTTACCAGAAAGTCCAGGCACACCAGTCCAAGTTTGTGCTGCGGTCAGTAAAAAGCCAATAGCCACAGCAGAGGCAAAGCCAAAGATCATTTCGTGTGCGTGCCAAAGTGTCGCAGGAATTTGTGCTTGCCAAGAGAGTGTGCCATTTAAAATAAATTGCCATAGCAAAATAGCGAGCACTGACCAAAGCCCAGCTAATAAAAAGAATGGCCGAAAGCCAAGCATGAATAATGGCCATTGATGTGGTTTGAAAAGTTTAAACTCACTAGGCACCGGCTCAGTTAGATTGATAGGTCTCATCACTACTCCACAGCATTTAAATTATCTTTTTAGGGCTTGTGAGAGTAATGGCATTTACTGTGCCAAATATTATTCTTATTAAAATCATATTATTAGTAAAGTTTAATAAATAATAATTTGAATGAGAAAGTCATTTTGACTTAAACTTTGCGTGTCTTTTGATAATTAAAGAGTCAAAAATACATGGAGCAACGTTCGTTATCTTCACTGCTTATGCTTAATAGAGCGTTAGCTCGGGCATTACCTAACTCTGCGCAATTTGACGTAGAGCATTGTTTTGAAGCCGTTATTCAGGCTGTTAAAGAGTGTTTTATTAGTGATGCCATCGCCTTACTACTTTATCAAAACAGTAAATTGGTACCTGTTGCCATATCAGGATTGATGCCAGATGTGTTGGGTAGACATTTTGTGATAGACAAGCATCCGCGTTTACAGGCAATTAGTCAGTCAGATAAGGCTGTTAGATTCAATGCCAATAGTGAACTCCCTGACCCTTATGATGGGTTGCTGATTGCACAAGAAGGTGATATTCCCGTACACGCATGTATGGGGTTTCCGATTAAGCATCAAGAGCAATTGCTTGGAGTGATCACGGTAGACAGTTTAAATGCGGGCACTTTTGAAGACTATGCGTCTTCCTTTCTGCAAATGGTCAATGAGGCTTTGACCCGACATGTTAGTGCCATACTTCTGACTCAAGACCTGCTCACTAAGGCGCAGCAGGGCAGTCACTTAATCACCGAACTGAGTAAAGGCCAATACGAAATGGTCGGGCAAAGTCTGGCCATGAAGCAATTACAAAGAGACATTCAA
The DNA here is from genome assembly GCF_040104455.1 of Pseudoalteromonas sp. BZB3. Classification (NCBI taxonomy): domain Bacteria; kingdom Pseudomonadati; phylum Pseudomonadota; class Gammaproteobacteria; order Alteromonadales; family Pseudoalteromonadaceae; genus Pseudoalteromonas; species Pseudoalteromonas sp. BZB3. Next base: position 49,468 of record NZ_JBECOS010000017.1, read on the forward strand.
CTTGTAGCAGGTTCTGACTTTACGACGCTAATCACGGGTGAAACAGGCACAGGTAAAGAGCTCGTTGCTCACTCTCTGCATAATCAATCTCTTCGTGCGAGCAAAGTGTTCGTTCAAGTAAATTGCGCTTCATTACCTGAAACACTAGCCGAAAGTGAGTTATTTGGTTATCGAAAAGGTGCTTTTACGGGGGCAAACTCACATCGTGATGGTAAGTTTCTGCTTGCTGATGGCGGCACTATTTTTTTAGATGAAATCGGTGAGTTGCCGTTAAACACCCAAAGTAAATTACTTAGAGTATTACAAAGCGGCGAAATTCAACCTGTTGGTGCAGATAAAACCCAATCTGTAGATGTGCGAGTTATCGCAGCGACCAACCGAAACCTATTAGAGGAGGTTGAGGCAGGGCGTTTTCGTGCCGATCTATATCATCGACTCAGTGTATTTCCGATTAAAGTGCCTTCTTTAAACGAGCGACTTGATGATATTCCATTACTAACAGGCTTCTTTGCTGAAAAAGTCAGTAAACAACTTGGCATTGCGCAATTAAAGTTGTCGCCGAGTTTGTATCAATTACTGCAATCTTATACTTGGCCGGGCAATATTCGAGAGCTTGAGCATGTGATAAGCCGTGCAGCTTTAAAAGCAAAGCAAAAGCAATGGCCAAATAGTATTATTAGTGTAGATGAGGGGGATTGTGAATTGTTTACAGATAATCAAACTCATGACAAGGTTGCTCAGTCTGGTTTTGAACAAGTACACACTGCGGGTCTCGCTCAAAATAATTCAGATTTTAACCAATTTGACTCATTAAAGTCAGCTACGGAACAATTTCAAAAAAATTTAATAGAGCAGACTTTATTAGAGCATGATCTAAACTGGGCTGCAGCGGCCAGAACATTAAAGCTTGATAGAGCAAACCTAGTACGTTTGGCTAAACGCTTAGGTATTTCAGTTAAAAAGTCAATTTAAATATATAAATCAATAGCTTGCTGTAATAATTGCCATATTTTTAATTTACTAAATAAGAGTGGTAAAAAAGTATGGTGTTAAGAGTGTTTTTGCTAATCTAAATCACTCTCAATAATGTTATAAGTTGTTTATTTTAAAAGGATATATTAAATCTTTGCTTATCTTTAAACGGTCTTGCGGTGACTAAATTTTAGTCTAGTGTTATAGGGCGTCTCGTAACTTTTATTAGGGGGCCCTATGCAGGGTAACAAATTAGTCATTGCGCAATTAAATGCGATTTTGACATTAGAACTGACGTCGATAAATCAATACTTCCTTCACGCCCGTATGTTCAAAAACTGGGGGCTAGAAGAGCTAAACGAAAAAGCCTATAAAAAATCTATAAAAGACATGAAACAAGCGGACGATCTTATCGAACGTATTTTGTTTTTAGAAGGCTTACCAAACTTACAGCACCTCGAAAAATTGCGTATCGGTGAGCATGCCGAAGAAATGCTCGCGTGCGACATGGCATTCGAGTTAGAGCAAATCCCAGCCTTAAAAGCGGCAATCGAATTGTGTGAGAAAGAGCAAGATTACATTTCTCGCGAACTTTTAGAAGAGATCCTTGAATACGAAGAAGAGTATGTCGATTGGATTGAAGCACAGCAGTTCTTAATTCAACACACGGGTATTCAAAATTATCTGCAGTCGCAGGTTGAGGAGTAAATCATGCAAGGTAACCCAAAAATTATCGACCTACTAAATCAGCAGTTAACGCTGGAATTAACCTCAATGGATCAGTATCTCGCACATTCTAAAATGTATGAAGACTGGGGATTGGGCAAGTTAGGACACAAATTGGCGCATGAATATGACGAAGAGTTAGATCATGCAAAAGCGATTATTGAGCGTATTCTGTTTTTAGAGGGTAAACCAGATACAGCCTCTCGTCAGCCAATTAATGTGGGCGATAACGTTCAGCAAATGCTTGAAAACGACTTGGCGGCTGAGATGACAGTCGCTGCGAGTTTAAAAAACATCATAGGTGAGTGTGAAAAAGCACAAGACTATGTGACCCGTGAAATTTTAGAGAAGCTTCTAGATGACACAGAAATGGATCATATTTATTGGCTTGAACAACACCTAAACCTAATCAAACTAATGGGTCTGCCAAATTACATACAATTGCAGATGGACAATAGCGCACCAGATGCATAATCGAATGTACTTTTGTTGTTTTTATAGACAAAAGTACAATGCTTAGGGCATTGTTTTTATTCATAACTTGCCCTAAATTTTTTATATGAGCGAACTTTACTGTCAGTCTTTAACTTGCACAGGACCGTTTTTACCTCCTTTTTAGCGGTCTGTTAAAGCCTTAAAGTTCAGCTCGCTTTATTTCATGACCAATCTGGGTAACTACTACCACAACAGCAACAGCACTCACTGCAAAAACGCGTATTTAACCTGAATTAATCATCGTAAAAAGCTGATGTTCGATCAGGTTTTTTCAAAATCCCCTCGCATGCTTGTACATTAGCCATTAGAATAGCCGCATTGTAATTTTAGAAGTTGTGAAATATGTCATTACCTCCTTGTCCTAAATGTAATTCTGAATACGTATACGAAGATCAAACAAACCTTGTGTGTCCTGAGTGCGCCCACGAATGGAACCCAAATGAAGTAGATGAAGATGCATTTGAAGTGAAAGATGCAAACGGTACAGTGCTTGCTGACGGTGATAAAGTGACTGTTGCAAAGGATCTTAAAATCAAAGGCAGTTCACAAGTAATTAAAATAGGCACTAAAGCTCTAATTCGTCGCGTATTAGATAAAAAAGACCATGAGCTTGACTGTAAAGTTGATGGTGTTGGCGAAATGATGGTAACGGCTAAGTTCGTTAAAAAAGCTTAATAGATATAATGCCTCAAATTAAAAAGGCCCGGTTCGGGCCTTTTGTCATTAATAAGAAGTCCGATTAAAGCTTATTACCATTAACCAATTCATGTAACTCTTCAAGGGATGCAGCGATTTTAACGCCAGGCACATTAGTACCTATAGTTGCTTCGAATGAGCCTTCAACGTTTGAACGGAAAGACGTAAATGAAATTCGGTAAACACCGCGAACAAGTGCTTCACTAGGGTTATTCATTGACGTTGTTTTACGTAGAAGAGAGTTGTAGTTTGCACCACTTGGGTTTGCAGGTAACTCTGATGTATCGTCATTACGCCCTAAGTTTTGTAGCACCTTGCCACCATTTTTGATTTTTGTATTGTCGATGATATTTAAACGATCAAAGACAATATAAGTATCAAAGAATCTTTCAGCATCTTTTTGCATGCCAGGTGTGAAGTTAGCATGTTTAAAGTCAGCCGCTTCAGGTGTTGAAACTGCTGGTGAGATCATCGATACACCTATTTCATCTACTGCAGCAGGAACCCAAGCGTAAAGGTAATATGTATCTTTGCCCTTATATTTACCTTCAGGCTGAACTGATGAGTCTACATAACCAAAGTAATTTGAGTAGTTCGCATAAGGTAAACGCGCTTCAATGCCCGCTACACCTTCAGATACAGAGCTTTTAAGATGTGGACCTGTTGCTGAACAACCTGCTAAAACAGCCGCAGTTACAATTGGTAAGACTAGACGAGAAATTTTCATTGATTCGACTCCATGTCACTAGTTAAAAAATGAGCATAAAGTATACGTATGAAACTTTTATTACTAAAGTGTTGGTTTATGTAAATTTTTCATCTTTAATAAAACGAATCGAGTGAGACTCATACAAAAAAGCCACCTAAAATAGGTGGCTTTTGGTTTAACCTAGAATGCTAAATTACTTTTTAGCTTCTTTTGCTGCTTTTAAATTTGCAGCATGGTCGATTTCATAAGTCGGCATGGTTTTCTTACCTTCAATAAGGTAGTTGTCCATCCAACGCATCAAACGAATGCTGTAGTCATATTGAGCTGCAACTTTACGGTTACCATGACCTTCACCAGGATAATACACTAGGCGAACATCTTTACCTTGTACTTTCATGTAACGGTATAGCTCCATTGACTGAGCTGGGTGAACTCGTGGATCGTCTTTACCGTGCATGATTAGTAATGGTGTTTCAGACTGACCTGCCCAGTAAATTGGGCTGCGCTCTAGGTACCATTGCCACTTTTCCCAAGGGTATGAGCGGGCATGTACAAGGTACATTTCATTAGAAATGTCAGTTGTGCCAAACTTAGATAGTTGGTTTGTTACACCTACAAACATAACACTTGCCGCGAAGTGTTCAGTCAGTTTCGTTGCACCCCAAGCTGATGCATAACCACCGTATGAACCACCAGTAATACCAACACGTTTGCTATCAACTAAGCCCATTTCAACTAAATGGTTTTTCATATCAACTAGGTCGTCAAACTCTTTACCTGCATAGTCACCTTGACCAAGCTTAGAGTAATCAACACCTTTACCTGTTGAACCACGGTAGTTCGGGTAGAAAACAGCATAGCCGCGTGCAGCACCCATTTGACCTGGGTCTGAGTAGCTTGTTAACCAGCCGTCTTTGTCATGGCTTTCAGGACCACCGTGAACTGCCATAATCAGTGGGTAGCGCTTACCTTCTTGGTAATCAAGTGGGTAAATTAATACGCCGCCTATCTCTACACCATCACGCGCTTTGAATGAAATATTTTCTTGTTTAGCAAAGCGTTTATCATTTAACCAATCATTTGAATCTGACAGGCGTTTTGTCTTTTTACCGCGAAGCATGAAAACTTCGTTCGGGTGCTTGTCAGTGTTACCACGAAGAACGATGGTCTTGTCTGAATCAGATACCGATAGGTTAGAGGCAATCAGTTTGCCTTCTTTAACGATCTTCTTATACTTGTTAGAGCCAACTTTGATCTGGCCAACAAAGCTTTCAGCGCCCACGTTTGCAACAAAGTTTAATGTGTTACGGCGGTTAGCCCACTCGAAATCACCAATGTGGCCCATAAAGTTCGGGATCCACTCTTCAATTTCGCCTGTCTTTGCATTACCTAGATAAAGACGACCAGTCGCAGGGTCGTGCTTATCTTCTGCGCCAAGAATGGCAACATAATCACCTTCGTATGAGAATTCAGCAGCACCTAGCTTACCTTCTGTTTTGAAAGATGTGATAATTTTCTGTGAAGCTACGTCCATCACGTGCCACTGTGACTTCATGTATTTGTCGTCAATCAGCGCTGTAGGCTGAGTTTTAACAAGTAACTTGTCACCTTCATCAGAGAAGTTGATGTCGCTTACATAGCCTTCAATTTCTACCGCAGCAGGTTTAAGCGCTTTTTCGGATTGCACTAAATCAACAAGATGTAATTGTTTGTTTTTTGAACCTAACTCATAAACTTCGGCCATAAAGCCAAGCTTTTTAAGTTCTTTTTCAGTCTTATCTTTAGCAGGCATCGCTAAGATGGCAACTTGTTTGCCATTTGGGTTTAGCTTGTAGCTAGAGATTGAAGTACCGTTTAATGATAATACTTTTTGTGACTCACCGCCGTTAGCAGCGATGCGGTATAAAGACGTGAATTTGTCAGTTTTCTTTTTGGTTAGGAAGTAGATGAAGTCACCATCAGCAGACCACTGAATGCTGCGAACACTCACTTTACCTGTGATGAAAGGGCGCTCAACGCCTTTGTCATCAACAACATAAAGCTCTGAGTAGTTTGTGCCATTAGCATCAATATAAAGTTCTCTTGGCACTGAGCGTGTAAAAGCAATAAGTTCGCCTTCAGGATCTACTGCTGTTTGGCCAACTGATTGAATTTTTGGAATGTCTTCGATTGTTATTGTGTCATTTGCAAATGCAGACGAGGTAACTAAACCCACTGCAAGTGCAATTGTTGATTTTATTAACTTCATTATATGACCTTGTTGTTCAGTTTTGTTCGCTATTTTATAGTCACAAATACTGATTTCCAGTGTTTGCGATTAAGCGGGAATAAAAAACGTTAAATTAAAACTGATAACGAGCACCAAAATAAAAACGTCTGCCATTTGCATAAATCCCAGTAGGTGCGAATTGATTTCTTTCATAGGTATACGAAATTTCATTATTTAAGTTAATGAATTCGAACACGATATCTGTTTTGTCATTGATTGAAACAGTTACATTACCATCTAACTGGCCATAATCATCCATGGTGACTTCACCCAGGCCTGTGGCAAATTTAGTACGGTAATTGTAAGCAAAACGAATACTTAACCAATGGTTTTCATAATAAGAAGTGACATTAAAACTGTGCTTTGATGTACCGGGAATAAGTCCCGAGGTCTCTGTTAAATGCTGAGTTCGACTTCCATCAACGAACGTGTAGTTAGCTATTATGCCAAAGCCATTAAACAGGTGTTGTTGATAGCTTAGTTCTAGTCCTCTAACACTACCACCATTACCATTAATGGGCCTGTCGATTGACATGATAATGCCTTCATGCGTTTCTTGTTGCCTTTTAAATTCGATAAATGATTCAACATCTTTATTGAAGATGGCTAAAGAAGCCAGTGCGCTTTCTTCAAAATACCACTCTAAACCAGCATCAAATTGAGTTGCACGGTATGGGTCTAAGTTTGGATTTCCCCCTTGGCCTTGTGCTTGAGTCACATTATAGTTGGTTGAAGGCATCAAATGATGAAACTGAGCACGAGACATCACACGCGCAACAGAGAAACGCGCAATTAAGTCGTCATCTAAGTCAAACTTTACGTTTGCGCTTGGTAAAATATCGGTATAACTCTTTTCGTCAGTTAACCATTGAAAGCCGTTACTGTTTTGCGAGTCGGTCTGTTTAAAGGCTGATGCATCTTGCCAAGTATTAACGATTCTTACGCCTATATTTGCGCGATAACTATCACCTTCAAGAAGGAGTTTAAGGTAACCGGCTAGCGATTGTTCCTCAATGTCAAAACGACTTGCTGTTTCTACTTCTTGTTTAAAAGGGAAGGTTGAAAATACTTGACTGAGACTTGAAATATTAACAAAGCTGTAAAGTTTCAGGGTTTCATGATTGCCAATTTGCGATAGGTAGTTATCAACAAATGCATCAGGATGCTCTGATAAATTGGTATTAATTGCACCGGATAAGCCATTGAGACCACCATCAAGCGATCGTAATCTTGAAAATTCACGGTTATGCTGTTTAAGTTTAATGCCAAATTGCAGATCAGACAGGGCTTTATGCATCAGCTCATAATTAAAGTCAGCTTGAAGATAAATTAAAGAGTCTGTTGCATCCTGTGCATCTTTTCTTGCCTCAGTTAAACGCCATTGGGCGGCATCTAAAGGAGACACAGCATAATTCGCAATAATATTTTTGTGTTGTTCGGTACTGACCGAGTAGTCAGTGTTTGCAGAAAACTGTGACGTAAAATCCTCACTGGTACCACCGCCACCTCGGGTGAAACCAAATCGAAACTGATTTTGCCATCTAGGGATTGATTGGCTTAATTCAAGTTGAATACTGCTGGTATCAATTTGCGATTTTCGCCAAATGGCCTCCATGCTGGTGTTAAACTCCGCATCGTTTAGCTTACCGTACTCGCCATATACTAGTGTATTGTCAATGAATTTTGGGTTTGTAAGTGTCCCGCTGTTGTTCAAAACAATAGCAGGTTGCCATAAAAAATTTTGGTTTGAGTTGTCGGCTTCTAACTGTGAATAAAGAAGATGGCTTTTAAATTGCCAATGTGGGTTCAGAATATATGAAACACCTGAAGTTAGCGTGGTTAGGATACGCTGTTGTTGAAATACTGCTGAACCACCACCGCCAGGCGTCCAAATATTCTTTAAGTCGGCCTGCTCATCGATACTGCTTGTATATTGATCTTCCCCCACTTTATTGAAACTTCTTTCATGCCAGCCCCAGGATTCGAGCCCATCGCGCCTTAATGAACGTTTTAAACGGCTCGCTGTAAATAGAAGTGCTAAATCTTGATTGTTGTTTTTCCAGTTAAAAACAGTACTTATTTGTGGGTCAAATTCATTTGATAAGTCATTGTACTGTAGCTGAGTACTAATCAGAGCTAGATCGTTATCTGTATAGAGAGGGTCGAGCGTCTTAATATTGATACTGCCGCCTAAAGAGCCTTCATCTTGGTTTGCCTGAGGCGTTTTATAAACTTCTAATGAAGAAACGATGTCTGCAGGTAGCAAAGTAAAGTTGAACCCGCGGTTTGGTTGAGAAGAAATCCACCAATCTGCCGAAGCTAAATATTGGCCATTTAAAAAGGTTCTATTTTGCTCAGGCGTAGTACCACGAACCCCGATCCGTTCTCCTTCTCCTTGAACACGAGATAGTGAAATCCCGGTGATTCTTTGAAGCGCTTCAGCCACATTCTTATCAGGAAACTTGCCTATTTCTTGGGCGCTGATGGTGTCGCTTATTTGATCATTTAAACGTTTATAACTTAAAGATTTGACAACGCTGTCATGAAGGCCTCTAATTTGAATGGTTTCTAAGAGATTTTCATTGTCTTTTTCAGAGGAATTAGCGGCAACTTGAGTGCAAAATAAACTTAAGATAATGAGAGATTTTGTATTTTTATTTGTCATTTATGCAAACCTCAAGAAAAACCAAACTCAAAAATAGTTGTATGGGGTTCAATACTGAGTGTGTATTATGAGAAACAATATACGCTTTTATAACGAATTTAACCATTACTTTACGGTAAGACCACAGAATAAGGTATTTTGAAATTTTGCAGTCGTCACGGATTTTAGTGAATGATGTCTTAGTTGAACCTGCTGCACTGAAAATAAAAATTTCAGGACAATGGCAAGCAATTGAGGCTAAGCAGTTAGCTTTGTTGTTGCTATTGATTCAACATCAAGGTCACTGTGTAAGTCGTGATACTATCATTGAAAAGTTATGGCCGAATACTTTAGTCAGTGATAACTCTGTTTCACAGTTAATCGCGCAACTTAGAAAAACACTAAAAGACAACAAAGCGGCAGCTAAATTTATAAAAACTATTCCGCGAGAAGGGTATCAGCTTGTCGCGTCAATCTCTGAACCACCCAGCATTAAAGAAAAACTTATTGCGCCACGAATGAATAGGCCCGTTAACTGGTTGTTATTTGGTTGCCTCTTGGGTGTTTTGATTTCTGTGATTATCAGTTATTTTAGTCGGCCAATTGTGCCAAAAAGTCCATTTAAATATGAGTCTAGATTAACATCTGCTCCAGGCCTCGAAGTGTACTTACGTTACTCTCCTGATGGACGCTATTTGGCATTCAGTCATTTAGGTGAAAACCAGTCACAATTTGATTTGGCCGTTTACGACAGCCAGAGTAAAATCGTTCATAGTTTAAAAAGCAGTAGTTATAGTGAAGAAGCACCGGTTTGGTCGCCAGATGGAAAGTGGCTTGCTTACTATCGTTTTGATCCATTTAAGTGTGAAGTTCTCGCTATAGCTGTGGATCAAACCATAGAAATGTGGCGCTTAGAAAGAGAGAAAAAACTCTTTGATTGTGAGCTTGGCTATGGTCCAAGAAAGTTATATTGGCTGAGTAACAATCACATCGCTTTCAGCACTCAAAAGATAAATAATCTCATCGTTGAATCATATGAGCTTGATCAACAATTGAACATAGTTGATGTTCATCAATATCCAGATGTGAGTGGCGAGATTATTGACGTACTCCCAGGATCAACGAAGCTATTATTAAAATCAAAAAAACGGGACGGATATAATTTAGTCACCCAGACATTAGAAAACCCAAAAACTAAAAATAGTGTATTTAGTGGCTCCAATGCGTCACTCGCGTTATGGTATCAGCCAGATCAATTCATCACTGTTCAAGATAGGTTATTAATCCAAAATACGGCTATGAATACTGCATTGCCGATAACGGCAAACGCTAGTCTGGTTGGTGATTTAGCATTAAGCAAAGAAAGTTACTCACTCGCGCATTCTGAAGGCTATGCACAAGTCAGTGTATATAGATTAGATAACTTAAATAGTAATAAACACTTGATACCAATTAGTTCAGCTACTCGGCTTGATATAAGCCCGAGTGTATCTCTTGATGGCAACTATTATGCATTTGTGTCTATACAAGCTCAACAAAACCTTAACTCTGAGGTGTGGGTAAGAAATAAGCTGAGAGCGAATGCTGAGCTTGCTTATACGCTCGAAAACAATGAATTAGCGAGCTCATTGCTATTCTCACCCGACAACCAGTATTTAGCATTGATGACTGAGTCCAACAAACTGTTAATAATAAATTTATTTGCCAAATCTGCGGTGAAAATCGCAACAGAGTTTACTGCGCTAAGGAATGTTTATTGGGCTAAAGATAGTCACTCATTATTCTTCACGAGCTCTGATGAAAATGGCCAACCATTAAACTGGCAATACGATTTACTTGATTCTGGCAATAAGTTACTAAGAACACCTCAGAAGTGGCCGCCATTAAGAGAGCGGAATATTACATTTACGCAATTTTCTGAAGATTTGAAGTCGTACCTTCTCCCTAGACTTACTGCGTATTTTGATGAGCCTCAGTTGACGGCTTCGTTTGCTTTATATCTGCCGGTACTTCACGAATATGGTGCGTATTTTGTTATTAGATCGGGACATAAGTTGTCTCTCTATGAGTATGTGAATAAAACCGGAGAGGTTAACTTACTGAAAAAACTTGGAACTTACCTTTACGATATCAATACGCCGTTAGCTTTAACAACCAGTCAAGATGGGCAACAAATTTTATTCAATCGTATTGATGATATTGAAATGGATATTGTGCTTCATAAAAGTGTTAAAGGCGTTGAATAAATGCTGAGATTGCTTTGGTCGACCAGTTTCTATCTTTAGCTGCATTGAGTGCCTGTTTGGCGTATTTCATAGACAAGGTTTTATTCGACAGGGTTTGTGCTCTTAACAGTAAAAGCGTGGGGTGTTCGTTATCTATGTCTAACCCTGCTTCTAAACATTGTTTTAGGGCTTCTTGCTGATTTGGCATGGTTTTAAGTAATAAACACATTTCTTTTATTGCTCTAAAGTGACCTTGTTCAGCTGCTTGTTTGAAATAATTTAATGCGCGGTTTGGGCTGTATTCTGGGCTGTTATGATCGGCAAACAATGTTCCTAATCGATAAAGTGCAGGTAAACTATTTTTTTGAGCCGCAACTCGTAACCAGTTTATGGCCACTTTTCTGTCTGAGTCTTGGATATTATTATTTAGCAAGCTAGTTGCAAGCTTGTACTGTGCCAACGGGAAACTATTTTTTGCCGAAGCAAATAATAAGCTTTGTGCAGCTTGTTCATCTTGCCAGTGATATTTCAAAAGTTGGCTGGCATTGTATTCACTCGACTGTAACCATTGAGAGATATAAAATTGTACTTCGCTGTTACCTTTTTCTGCAGCGTCTATGTGCTCACTAATTGATTGTTTATATTGTTTTTTTTGATTCTGAAATGCCGTTTTATATTGTTTGCCTTTAAACGTTGTGAAGTGATATGTAAGCGAACGACTTTTGATTGGTATGTCAGTGTCATAGCGCCAAAGGCTTACTGCATTAATTAATTCGGTCGAAAAGATATGTTTTGGATGTGCGGCAATTAAACTTATGTCAGTGACTGCGCCACTCTCGTCGATATCAAATTCTACCCATACCCAACCTTCTACACCTTGTTTAATTGCTTGCTCGGGATAATTGGGTTTATGGTCTCTCACTTTGTTTAAGACTAACTTACTCTTATTGAATGAATTTGGATAAAACTTTTCAGAAATAACATTAAAGCCATATTGCAATTTGAGTGCTAAATACATGTCTTTTAGCACCTGCTTATCAGGGTATTGCTGTTTTACTAATTCAGCTGTTTGTTTTGCATCCATTAAACCAAAGTCACTGGCAAGTAAAAACCATGCATAAGCTTTAGGTAAACTCTTAGTCGTGCCCTGCCCATGCAATGACATAACTGCCAAGTTGTACATGGCATCAGTATTGCCAAATTGACTGAGCTCAAGGAACTCTGAATGAGCAAGGGAGTAATTTTTTTGTTGATAGTGTTGCGTCGCGCTGAATAAATCGGCAAAACTTTGCTTTGAAAAACAGATAAGTAATAGCAGTAATGGTCCTGTTAAACGCATAAAGTCCATAAATACGAGATGAATACCTATCTTAACGAAGTTGAGATGAATCTGAATAAAAGCAAAGACTCAACTATGACATGAAATCACTAGTCTTGTATAGTTTATGGGATCTATATGGTGCGGGTTTTTGTTGTATTTTCATAAATTCTTACCAATATTAATGAACACTTAAAAAATAAAGCCGATGTACTTTCGTACACCAGCTTTAGGGTGTGCTCCGGGCTTAGCACCTTGTTTGGGCAAGCGAGCTTGCCCAAACTTTTAAGTCATACCTGTGTTAGCTGAAATGACTTAAAAACTAAAACGCAAACCAGCCATAAAGCGTCTACCGTCTTTGTAAACACCTGTTAGCGCTTGCTTCACACCTTCTTCTTGGTAACTGAAAGTGTGCTCATCTGTTAAATTTATCACTTCGAAAACAGCGGTAATATTCTCATTGATGTTGTAATTAAATGAGGCATCAATTTGACCATATGCATCTTGATAACCTGGCCATGCTCGGCCAGTGTCATAACCCGTACGATAGTTATATGAAATTCGACCGCTGTAAGTCTCATTTTCGTAGTAAGTGCTGAAGTTGAAAGTATGTTCTGAAATGCCTGGGATAAGAATGTCATTACCTTCAAGATCTTTTGACTCACCATCTACAAACGTATAGTTTGCAGCAATACCAAAACCTTCAGCCAACTCAGTTTGATAGCCTAACTCGATACCTTTCAGAGTACCTGCTGGGCCATTAATAGGACGGCTGATCTCGATTTCAACGTTATCAAATGTTTCTGTTTGGGTATTTTCGCCAAGTGTTGATTGTAAATCTTTATAGAAAAGGGCCGAAGAGAAAATACCAGCGTCAGAGAAGTACCACTCATAACCTACGTCAAACTGTGTTGCGCGATAAGGGTCTATATTTGAGTTACCACCCGTACCTACACGTGTTTCTGTGTTGTACGTGGTTGCATTTGTCATTGCTGCATAATCAGGGCGAGTCATAACACGTGCAGCGCTGAAGCGTAAGATCATGTCTTCTTCAATATCTACAGCAAGGTTAATACTTGGAAGAATATCAAAATAGCTCTTATCTTCTTCTTGCCAAACCTTTGCATCAGCTGGGCCTACATAAGCACCTGTTGTTTGTTTAGTTTCAACAAGACGAACGCCCAAGTTACCACGCATTCCGTCAGCATCTATATCGGCTTTGACGTAACTGGCTAAGATCTTTTCAGTGATTGCGAAGTTGCTGTCATAAAGGTAATCGTATTGCCAAGATAATGCATCACCCGCTGCTCTGGTTTTAGCTAAGTCAGTCATGGCATAATCTTTTAAGGTGCCAGATGTGCCGATACCTGATAAGAAATCACTCGGTGCAGCAAAAGAATAATCAGCTAGGTTCCAGTTTAAATCAGTACGCGTTTGTGAGCGAAGGCGAACGTTTTCACGTTTGTGGTCGCGATATTTGACCCCCATTTTGATCTTACTGAACACAGCAACATCGATGGCACGTTCAAAGTCGGTTTGACCATAATACTCTTTATCTAAAGCATCATTTGAGTCATAACGCAAAAACCCTAAATTCCAGTGTTTTCCGTCAGCAGGATCTTTTGTATAGCTAGTTTCAATGCTTTCGACGTTTTGCGCATTGTAACTATGAACTGCATTACCTTCCCAGCCAACACTTCGGTCTGTTTGAGTACCACCAGAGCCTTCAGTTACGCCAATGTGGTAACTTGATTTCCAGATTTCGCCATCATGAACTAGCTTAAGATCATATGAATTTGTTTTGAGTTTAGAGTTGCGAATTTTGGTTTCGTCTAAGATATTATTGCCATTCGGAGACAAACCTAATGTACCGGCTTGTGCAAACTTACCTACTTTGGCGTGGTCAACAATATCTAACGACTGATATTTTGAACCACCGTAACCTGGTAACCACAGGAAGTTTTGGTTTGCGTTATTTGCTTCTAATGTCGAATTTAATGCGTTAAAAGTAACGTCCATGTTATCCGAAGGGCGATATTGAAGCGTAAAATTAAAGCCAGTTCTTACACGACCTTGAGTAAACATGGCAGAACCACCGCCACCTGGCGTATAAACGTTTTCTACAACAGTACCATCCTCAAGCGTCTCATCACGATGCGTCCAGCTCCAAGCTTCAATGCCATCGCGGCGCAGGTTTCGCTCTTGTCTAAATACAGAGACTAAGGCACCAATTGATTCTTCATCATTTTTCCAGCTATATAAACCAGCTAATTGCGGATCTGTTTCACCAGATACTTCACTGTGTTGCATAATGACTGAACCAGCAATTTTATTTGCATCTAAGTCTAGAGGCTTGCGGGTTTTAACAATCACCGTACCACCGATTGAGCCCTCATCAATATCTGCTTCTGGTGATTTATACACTTCTAAACCTGATACAATTTCAGAAGGGAGCATTGTGTAGTTAAAGCCACGGCTTGCTGATGAGTCTACCCACCAGTCAGCAGAACCAACGGCTTGGCCGTTTAATAAGGTACGGTTTTGGTTTTCAGATGTACCACGGATACTAATACGCTCACCTTCACCAAAGTTACGACTCATTGAGACACCTGTGATACGCTGTAATGATTCCGCTACGTTTTGATCTGGAAATTTACCAATATCTTCAGAAGAAACCGCATCGACTATAGAGTTCGCGTAGCGCTTAGCGTTGATCGATTTAACAACACTGCCGCGGATCCCTCTGACTTGGATCACTTCAACTTCATCTGTTTGTGCACCTTGTGCTAAAGTCGAAGAGCTAAAACTTGCTGTTGATGCCATAAGAATGCTGCTGATTAAAACAGCAAGCGGCTTTTTATTATTTGTATTCATGCTTTGATTCCCCTTGAAAGCATTTAATTAACAATTGCGAGTGGCCTGCAATGTTTAATAAGTTAATACTTGTTTAATAGGAAATCTTGAAATGAAATGATTAATTGTGATTTGTAAACTTTTTAATTTATTATATTGATAATTAAGTTTATTTTTTCATATAAGTTAAATTTATTTATATATTTTAAAATATAAAAAAGCAAAAATTCACAAATAAAAATTAATGTTTTTTTAACTCTTCTGTAGGATTTCATTTTCCTACAATGATATTTCACTTGAGAGCCTCACTTCTCGAAATGTGAATCTCTTTAGTTTTAAAACAACTCACTAAACCGAATGAAAAATAGGGACAGAAAACTGAAGCCTGTATTGGCTGATGGCAATTGCATCATTGAATGCTGATAAGTGTGTTCTTTAGACTTTAACGCCGCTGTGATTGGAATGAAAACGTATCATGCAGAAGCATAATGAGATATGCGCCTTAAATAAATCGTTTAATCAAAAAGCAGATCTAATATCAATCATCAATAATACTTCAATTATTTTGAGGGTTAAAACTGACGCTAGCTTCGTTAGATAGCTTTTATTTACGACTGCATGGGTGCAGAAGATAGAGCAATGCTGGAGCAGTTGCCGAGAATAACTATATTTTAAGGGTTTCGCCCTGCCTATCTAAAATCGGTATGTCTGCGATTGCAGGAAGCGTGGCGGTATTATTGAGCAATTTTTCTAACTTCAAAATAGTTCTCTTAATAAAGAGGTATGCTATAAAATTTTGAAAACAATTAGTTCAGTTCAAAAGAGAATTTGCTATGGTTCGGGCTGCAGAGTTCAAAGAATGGCCTTAAAACGGTGCTTTGTAATATTTGAAAGATAAGGGCTGAAGAATCAGCCCTTGATTAATAGACTAGAGACTTTTCTTGGGTGGTAGCGCCACGTTTGCGAAAATTAATCCCGCGACCAGTGACATGAAGATCAAAAACGTTTGTTGACCAATTTGGTCTGCATTCACGAAACTTTGTCCTTCAATTAATGAGTTCAAACCAATGTATGTCTTTGACCCTGGCACAAGAACAATAAGCCCTTGCATTGCCACTATTGAGGCTGGAGCATTCACTACACGGTTAAACAAATTACTAAAAACGCCTACTGCAAATGCACCAACGAATGCGCCTATGCTGAAGTCAAAGTAAACCGCAGCACTGATACTTGCCGCATAAGCGATAAAACCTGAAGCAATCGACCAACTTGCATGTTTTAGCTTGGTTCTAAAGATGATAATTAAGCTACTACATAAGAGTAATATAGCTAACCATGCGGTCCATTTAGGCAGCGCTTCTGGTTGAATAAAGTCAGTTTGCCCGAATAATGCAAAACCAATACTAATTCCAAGAAATGCGCCAAAATAAAGTTTAAACAGCAGCATGACAGCATCCATAACACGCGCTGTGCCCGAAACCAAATGTCTTGCTGATAACTCAGCAAAGCCTAGTGCTAAAGCGAGGCCTGGAATAAATACAATGATCGATGATAACACCACGAGTCGTATGTTGACCCCCGGGTCAATATAGCTACTTACTGCACATGCTGCTATTGCAGCTGCAATGGCCACCAACGGCTCCAACATATGGGTCACGCGCTTAGAGCGGGCTGACCAGAGTACAAACAGAAACACGACAAGTGAAATCAAACCTGACCATAAGACATCGTTCCAGCTGGTGCCCATTAGCATTGCAAAAGCGGCACCAGAGACCATAAAAGCAAAACCAGTAAACCAATTATTAAACGGGTTCTTGCTAGTATCTATGGTTTCAAGGTTCGCATCGGCTTCTTCTATAGTTAATTCGCCAGCCAACATACGAGTTACTACATCATCGGTATCTGCGAGTGAACCTAAATCATGATCACCAGGTTCGACACGCGCAACATGCGTATACTCTTCTTCATGGCCGTCCGTCCATATAACAAAGGTCACTGAAGTTGGTGACATAACAAAAGACGACTTCAAGTTTAAGTGTGTTGCGACTTCCATTAAGTGCGCTTCAAGTCGATAGGCTGGCGTACCATATTTGTGCAGCATTTTGCCAAGCTTAACGATAAACTTTCTTTTTTGCGTAAAACTAGCTGTGTTCAAGTTTTTAAACCAAATGAGGGTGGTAAAAGTAAATATTAGGTTAACTATAGCCGAAGTTAACCTAACTGGTATGCTTTGTTAGAAACGGAGCGAATTCTAATCACTTTTGAATGTATGTCTAGCAATTTATTGTGAATTATTTTTTGTTTTTTGCCTCAATCCACTGTGCCATATACTGTGTACTTTTCATGGTGTGATGTTTTAACATTTGCCCAATGAAATTTTGCATTCTGTGCGCCTCTAAATTATCAGCAATATCGACAATACGTTTAACTAATGACGCTTCTAACAGCTGCTGATTATAAAAAGACTTTAATAGCTCTTCAGAAGCATTTTTACTCTTCTCATACAGCTTTTTATCTTGATAAAGCTTTACTGCTGCATCAGCAAACGCCTGGGCACTATTAGCAATAAAACCAGGCCATGCATGGTCTTCAGTCATGCCTTCAGCCCCGATGTCTGTGGTCACACTCGGTGTTTGGTTTATCATCGCTTCTAATAGCTTGCCTTTAATGCCTGCACCAAACCTCAATGGCGCTAAACACACTCTGGCATTTTGCATGACCTTATTTGCATCTTCCGCCCAGCCTTTAATCAGGAAGCCCGTTTTTGGGTTATGCAAGGCTGTGGCTTTCGGAGGCGGGTACGAGCCGTAAATATGTAGCTCAGCTTCAGGTAGTTGTTTCTTAATTAGAGGCCAAATTTCTTGTAAGTACAAAACCGCATCCCAATTAGGTGCGTGTCTAAAGTTACCTATGGTCATAAAGTGGGCTCTTTGCTCAAATTCAGGTAAAGACTTTGGCAAATTATCAAGATTAACCATAAACGGTAGGTGGTGGCATAGGTTCAAATCAATTTTGAAATGAGATTCGAGCAATGACATTTCATAACTCGAGATAATTAAACTCACATCACAACGCAAAATAGCGGCAATCTCACGTTTGGCAATATCACTTTGCAAATCGGCTAAGGTAAAGTCACGTTTGCCTTTGTGGGCAGTATGTCTTGCTTGTCTGAGGCATTGTAAATCTTCAGTATCTAAGATTTTAACAGCATTAGGGGCAAACTTATCGACTCGCCAACCAAATTGCTCCTCCATCATAAAGCGATCAAACATCACAATATCGGGATTATAGTGTGTGATGTATTCATCAAAACTCGAACAATTTAAAGCTATTTCTTTACTGCTGATCCCAAAATTATTTAGATCAATCATGTGCTCTGTTGGTTGTGAGGGCGTAGCAAACTCAACTTGCCAGTTTTGATTTCTAAACGTCTTCAGTAAAGACATCATATGTGTGCCTGCCGCGGAAGAATTCGGTTCAGGCCACACATAACCAATTACTAAAACACGTTTGCTCATTGTACTCTCATAGATGTTGATTTTAGAGGCGCGAAGTCTACCTGAATTTACTCAAAAACTCGATGTTGTACAGTATTTAAAAGAACTACTCTACTGACTTAGATATTTAAAATTTTCTGAAATCTTCCATAAGTCGTGAGTTTGTCGAAGTTACGTAAATAGCTGCATTTCTAATGATTTAAGTATATTATTTCGCTACTAATTGATTAGGGGAACAGTATGAATCGCACAATATCGTCTGTATTTGGCGCTTTTTTCGTTACATTGTTAATATCATCTGAAGCCATTGCGAATACCAACTCGTTCGGATTCAAGACACCAACGGAAGAGTTTGCGCGCTTAGTCGAAGTGCAATCTACACCAGATATTTTAATGAGCCCAGACAACGACTGGTTAGTTGAGTTGTCACAGCATGCGATTGGTTCATCTAAACAAGTACAACCGCAACTGTCTCTATTTGGTATTAACTTTAACCCATACAATTACTCGCATGTATCACTTAAGCGTTATGCTGATATTGAAATACGTCATGTTATTTCTGGTTCTGTGCTTAACATCAATAACTTACCTGAAGGTGAGATTAGGGACGTGCAGTGGTCTGCGAATAGTCGTTATTTAAGTCTTGTTTTAGAGCGGGTCAATTCTGCAACACTATGGGTTTATGACGTTAAGACCAGGCGATTAGAACAAGTCACTCAATCTACCTTGAATGGTTTCTTAACAACGTCTCCTTACCAATGGTTACCGGATAGCACGGGGTTTGTGGTTAATATTGCTGTGAATCATGGTAAACCCTTATTAGAAGAGCCCGTAGAGCCAATAAAAGAACAACGCATTATCATCCCAAATCAAGAAGGCTTAGTTATCACTGAGTACTTTCATCCTGTAGAGGAAGTTGCTGAACCGACTCAAAGCGAGCTAACTAGTAGTGATGCATTACAAGTGACGGCGCAACCAGAGTCAAACGAAGTCACAAACCAGCCTGATGAAAATGCTCAGCTGACTTCTGAAGAGAGTAAACCCGATCCAGTTGCCGATCAGTTCAAATTCTTTGCACAAGGTCAACTGATTAAAATCAGCTTAAGTGGACTTGCAAAGCCGATTGGTCAAGCGACCTTTTTTAATCATTTTAATGTGTCTCCTGATTCAACCAATTTAATCGTCAATATGATTGATGATCCTATTACATCAGATAGCCCGCTTGAAAACTTTGCTAACGTTTGGCAAGTCTGGGGCATGACAGGTCATGCTTTATATGAATTGGCAATAAACCCACTCGTTGAAACTTTAGACTCACCCGTTGTACAAAAACATAAGTTCCAGTGGCGTTTAGATAAAGGCGCAACGGTTTTATGGGCCGAAGCTAAACCTGATGGTTCAGATAACTTATTTACTGTCAGTGCACCGTTTCGTAAAGCGCCTCAAGCGTTCGCAACATTAGATTGGAAGCTAGATAAGATAGATTGGTTTAACGACAGTTTGGCATTGCTTACTGAACAGTCGTTAGACGATAAAAAGCGTCGACAAAGTATCATTACTCCGAGAAATGCAGACCAACGTCGTGTTGAATTTAAAACATTCACTGCAACAAACTCGTCTCAAACTTGGCATAAATTTATTAAACAAAGGAATGACTTAGGGACAGAAGCACTCAAAGTCGTTGGAGGTCGATATTTGTTTGTGCATAGCCAACAAATTCAAGGTGACTCTGTCATTCAATTACTCGAACGCTTTGATGCAAAAACAAACAGTAAATCAACTGTATGGCAATCTCAGCCTGAATTCTCAGAGTCTTTAATTGCACTGCTTGATGATGAAGGCATGCGTTATTTATTTAGTAAAGAGACTCAGTTGCAGCCTACTAACTTTTTTATTAGTGACTTGACCTTCAATACTTTGGAGCAACTAACGAGAAACACGCATCCAATAGAAGGTTTTATTGGTGTGAAAAAAGAGCAATTGCAATATCGTCGCGCCGATGGTCAAACGTTAACAGCAAACTTATATTTACCAAACAACTATGATGCAACTCAAGGTAGCTTACCCGTCTTATTTTGGTTAGGTGATGATATCTACAATAAAAAAGGTGAGTTTGTAACGAGCAACCACAAAGATATGGTGGCATATGTTGCAAAAGGTATCGCAATTCTAGAAAACCCAAGCATGCCAAGTTTAAAAAATGTAGCTTCAAGCGCAGCGTTTATGGCAGATCTAAAGTCTAGCTTTAAAGCGGCAACAGATGCGCTAATTGCAAAAGGGGTGGCTGAACTTGGCAAAATATCAATCGCTGGTCATGGAGCGGGTGCAACGCTTGCTTCACTTGCATTGGCAAACACGGATTACTTTTCATCAGGCATTTTAAGAAGTGGTCAATATAATGTGACTATGGCGAGTAAAGGGTATTTAGACAGTGATGAGGCTTATTGGCAAAAGTCGTCTTTGTTTAGTGGTGTATCTGCTTTTAACTCTGTAGATAAAATCAATGTACCGGTTTTGATTATCCATGGTAAAGATGATGATATGGCGACAAAACTACAAGCTGAGCTGTTATATCAAACCTTATTGAGCTTAGATAAAGAAGCTCGCTTAGTATTACTTCCGAATGAATCACATGAGTATCAATCAATAGAAGCTATTTTACATGTGTTATGGGAACAAGAGCAGTGGCTAGAAAAGTGGGTGATGCCAAAGCCAGAAGACTATCTTTTAAATAATGCAGACTTCCAACAGTACTAAGCATTAAACATAATAAAGCCGAGGACGACCTCGGCTTTATTTAATTTATAATTCGACCGTCAAAATTTTAGTTGCTCTACAAATCTTAAATTTAGTGCTTCTCTGTATTACCCAATGAACTGCCCACAGAGGCAATAATAATCATAAAAATTGCGAACCATTGCCATACAGTTAAAAGCTCTCCTAAGATAATAAGTCCGGCTACAGCGGCAACAGCGGGCTCTAAACTCATCATGATACTGAATCCCTGTGCAGGCATATTTCTAAGCGCAACCATTTCTAAACTATAAGGCAGCGCGCTTGATAAAATGCCTATCATAATACCAAGCGGGATAAGCTCCCAATTCAATAATGCAACACCTTGTGAGGCTGCGCCATATGGCACTAATACGAGTGCTGAAACTGCCATTCCAATTGCAACGGTTGCGCCACCTGAGCCTTGATTACCGGTTTTTTTACCAAATAAAATATAACCCGCCCAAAATCCACCTGCGACTAGCGCAAGTATGACGCCAATTGGGTCGAGCCCTGCTTGGGTGCTCATATCAGGGAGTAGTAATACAATGCCAGCGATTGCAAAGATAACCCATAAATAGTCACGTTTTCTTTTCGATGAGAACAAAGCAACCGCAAGAGGGCCGGTAAATTCAAGGGCAACACCTATACCAAGCGGTATTCGTTCAATGGCGTAATAAAAAGTGATATTCATGCCGCCTAAACAAAGGCCATAGACAACAATTGGTCCCCATTTTTTTGGTACGTGTCGCCATGGCCTAAAAATAAGACATAAAATAAGGGCTGAGAACCCAAGTCTATAAGCCGTCGTGCCCTCTGGCCCAACATAGGGGAAGAGTTGTTTGGCAATAGATGCACCGGATTGAATGGTGATCATTGCACACAGTAAGCAAGCCACCGCGAAAAGCAAATCTCTATTTGCCATTGGTTATGTTTACTCTCATATTAAATCAGAGGCGTAGTCTAATCGTGAAATTCACTTTGCTCAATAGGCTTGTATACATTATTCATAGCTTTTGCGGTGAGCATCTACTTTTCTAACATACTGTTTTCTTAAGATAGATAAATAATCACATTTATTAAAAAGTCTCGCTTTTTAAATATTCCATCCAATCGTCATGGTGCTTTTTCATATTCTTATGCTTTTTAGAATTTGTATGCGCGAGCTTATCTTTGTCTGTAAGGAAAGGGCCTGCGCGACAGGAGCTACAATGATTATCTAAAAGATAATGCGGTTGAGTCAGGTGAGGTAATTCATCGGATGTTGTTTTTGCCGACCACACATAACTGATCCCACTGGTGTCTTTTACATGCTTATCTCTATCTACATTTCTGATTTTATAACCTGGAAAGTCATTGATATTAAATATACTTTGACCAAGATAGTTAATATCCAAGCCCTTCGTCAGTGAGGACTCTAAATCCCACTCACAATAAGGCTTCACATCTTTTGACGTGATAATGCACAACATGGGACCTGCAGGGTCAAGTACGTACTTGTGAGCGAAGTGTATGTATAACCTTAATAAACGTCTGTTTAAGGTATTTACCGACAGACTCTGCTGTTTAAAATCATCAAAATTAGAAAATGCCGGTATCAATGGAAATTGAAATATCACCACATCGATGCTTTGACTAGCAACCCTTTGCCATGAGCTTGGTTCAGTAACATCAAATTCTGTTAATACTTCTACTTGTTTTTGTTTTAAAGCATTGAGCGCATTATCTTTGTATTTATTAAGCAATACAGTTTCTGAATCATATACGCTGGCAATAAGCTGTGAGCGAGGAAATTGTAAAGAGAGTGCGTGGGAAAAACTGAGGTCGCCATCACCGACGGTCAAAATACGCCACTGTTTATTTAGTTTCATAACTATAATGTACAAATAATAATGGCGTGATTATATATTTTATAGCCTCAAGATACGAGGCTCGTCATCTTCTTCTAGAGGTTCAGGAGAAGTTATTAAGCTTGTCTAGCTAATTCATCTAGTAAAGACATAACTTCAGCAGATGCTTGTTCCATCTGATTTAATTTTTGAATACAACCCTGCTTGTTTCCTTGAGCAAATAAGTTCATTGCTTCAACGCCAGTGGTATGAACCTGCTTGTGAGGGGCATCAAGGCGTTTAAATGCACTCAAATCACTAAACTTTTTATGACCCTCAGAATTCATCCACGTTACTAAACGACAACTTGCATTATCAGCAAATGCTGAAATGGGCTGTGAATTTAGCCCAATAAGATGGTTGTATACATCAGACTTCCACACAACATGGTCTAGCTTTACAGTTTGCACAAACGTCTGTGTGGTTGCATCCATGATGGTGTTTTTCATCGAACCACAACTACCCACTATACTTGAGTAATCATTGTTTAGCTGCGCGATACTTTCGGATAAATCGTGGTTTGAACTTTGGATCACATTAACTGCGTTTACCGTTTGTTGCGTTGTATCCATGATTTGTTTAACAAGGTCTGAAACTTCGTTTGCTGACTCATTGGTATTGTTCGCAAGCGCACGAACTTCATCAGCTACGACGCTAAAGCCACGACCAGCCTCACCTGCGCGTGCAGCTTCAATTGCAGCATTTAGTGCCAGTAAGTTAGTTTGATCAGAAATCTTAGAGATAGTGGTAACGAACGTATTGATGTTATCGGCCATTTGCGACAAACCAGAAATATTGGTTGTCATGGTCGCCATATTCTCGGTCAGCCCATCCATGCCTGATAAAATATTAGTCAAAGATTTTTCTGAAGTTTCGAAAATTGAATTGATGTTATTAATAGATTGGCTTTCTTGTTCTATTGAAGTAAAACTCTGGTTTACAGTTTCTCTGATATCTCGAACTTGAGATAAACCATTAATAGCACATTGAAGGAGTTGGTTATCGGTGTTCTCATTGAGTTGAGCCTGGGTTTCGACTAGTAATTCGTTGAGGTTATCATTCTCAGATTGAAGCTTTTCGTTGTCTTGCTGTAAAAGCTGTACTTTTTGACGTAATGCCTGAAGTTCTTGTTCTTGCTGTTGATTATTAAATAAGTTACCGAACACAGCGATTCCCTCACAAATAGAAATTAGTATTAGACTATCAGCATGATCAAAAAAGTGCCAGAAATAAGCGCACTAAGTTCTTGGTCTTTGACGAATTATTTTGTGTGATTTATCAGAATACATAGCTGAGTCGGCGCGGTGCATAATCTCATCTGGAGATTCTTTAGAAGTTACTTGGGCAATGCCGATGCTGACTCCAACACCGAACTCAAAAATATGCTCTATTAATTTTTCCCTCAACATTTCAATGCTTTCAGGAGAGGTTTTGCTAAAAGCAACAAATTCATCTCCTCCAAGCCTAAAGCAGTTATCATTGCCAAATTCGGATTTCAAAGTGTTTGAAATGAGAATTAGTATTGTATCACCAGTCTGATGACCATATGTATCATTAGCAGACTTAAAGTTATCAAGATCAAAATAGAGTAAATAAGGGTACTTGCTACTTAATGTAGCAAAGTTTTCAAAGCAAGACTTTCTATTACCAAGTTGGGTTAGGTCATCATGATTAGCTTCAAAGCTTAATTTCTCTTCAAGTTTTTTTCGCCGTGCGATCTCATTATTTAGCTTATCGATGATTTTTCTTTCATGATGAATAACGTTGTAAAGGACTACACAGGTTAAAATCAAACCAATTTTTTTTAGTGAGGTATCAGCGACAAGTAGGGGAAGCGTATCCTTACTCAGAATGTCATCTAGTACATCTAGGAATAATCCAACACAGTACATTCCCCAAGCGACAACTAGTAGGCGGTTACTAACATATTGCGCGCCATAACCGATTAATAAACCGGTGCACGAAAACCAAAACAATTCTTCGAATGCATCTATATCAATACCAGGCTTTTTTAAAAGTAAAAAGGCCAAGCAAATGGTGATAACTATTATAAATGCATAAAAATATTTAATCTTCATCTGCTACATCTAGTTTGATCCAAATACTACATATAGCAGATTTAAGGCTTATATGTTGCTAGAAAGTTCAATTTGTTGTGCAATCATGAACAAATGACTAACGAACAAAACTGAAGTCAGTATAAAACGCATTTTGTGATAATCCTTGTGGTAGGACTGCCATGCGGGCATACCTCGCTCGAACAGTAAGACTAGTGGGTAACAAATTGCCAAATATGCCAAAATAATTGTGGTATTTGCAAAAGCGAGTAAAGAGAAGGGGATAATGAGTACAACTGCCATCACTGCATGAGTTATGCTTTGCTCACCAGGACGCCACATTACACCAGCGCAGAAGGCTGAAATACCAAGGCTATAAAATGTAAATGCTTGGATAAGCATTTCGTTACTTCCAAGTATTAGGCTGCCAAAAATGCATGCTAAGAATGGTAAAACACCATAATAGCCAAGCTGTACATGATTTGAGAAAGAGTGCATGAAGATCCCAAAATTAAATTATGTGACTAATTCAATATGATACCAGTTTTAAAAACAACTAGATCAATCATTATTGTTTGTAAGCAAAGAAATATTTGACTGCCAAATCAAAACCACTTTGAAAGGCGAAACAGGCCATTGACATCATTTGTAATTTGCAGAAGTTATAAATTCTTGGAATGCTTCACACCAAATTACAATATTTGAATAGTCGTTAATTTTTATATGTTGCGGTACCTCAGATATAAAGCCATTAAATGACTTTACTTCTCCTACTCTGGCCATTTTTTGTTTATTTTGAAGAAATTGAGCTTCATCTTCTACAAAACTAGGTGATAGATAGATCTGATAATCAGGACCGGGAGCTAATCTGCCTTGAAAGACAATACTTTTGTCGGAAAGAGAAAAAGTCCCTTCTCCAAAGTGAAGAAAGTCAGAGCCGCTTAAAGAATCCGGGATACTTGCCTGGTATTTTGTATTTAATGTTGCGGTAGCAAATTCGAGCATGCTGGGTGAAGGTGGGGCCGTTAAAATAGGTAACGTGTAAACACCACTTACAAAACCAAGCAAAAAAGTGATAGTAGCTGATACAAAAAGTTTAATTTTCTTCAAAACATATCCTGAACATATCTTTTTTAGGAGTATAGTCGCTTGTTACGCTTATAGCTCAAATATATATATAGAAGTACAATGATGAGGTTTTTAGCATCCATGATTTGTGTCTAGGTGCTAGTGTTTCTTTTTTCTATTTTTATCTTTTTCGGGCACTATACAAAAACCAAGAGAGGAAACGACATAGACTAGGATTAGAGAATTACCTATAATCAAAACATGCTTGTCACTTACAAGTAGCCATAAAGTGGCGAGCAATACACAAGCAACAGTAAGATGAGTAGTAAGGGCTTTGAGTTTACTGCGAACCATAAAAAATCAGCACAAATTAATATATTGAAATTATACCGATGTCAGATAAAAAAAACGACTAACTTATTTTTGGTAAATAAAATGTTATCTGAATCAATTTTTTGAGGTTCTTGATGTTTTTTATTGTTATTATTGGTATATAAAATTTAAAACATAAAGTTGATTTAGATTAATGATTCATTTTTTCTAAGCGTAACTTTGTAATGTTGAGTTTGTATTTATATTTTTAACCATTAGAGGTTCATTTGGTTAATGTTTTCGTTGCCTTCAGGCGACTTGATTTAAAACGCTTAGTTTTGATATTGGCTTTTTTCGGTGTGCTTCTAACACTTGGAAATGCGCTTTTTGCGGTTTATAAAGTTCAAAAAGACTTGATAGTCAATGATACCCTAGATGCAAATAGAGTCTATGCGAGCAAAATAGCGAATGTAACAGATCTTTTTTTGGGGTCAGTGTTATCTCAGCTCGAATATACCTCCGAGTCTTTAAAAAATAACCATGATGACTCCACTGTTTTACAAGTTGAGCTAGCGCGTTTGTTAAAACAAACCGACAGTTTTAATGCAACCATCTTTGTTGATAAGAATGGCAAAGTGCGTGCCGTTTCTCCCTCATCTCTGAACTTAGTCAATACTTATATTGAAGGCGAGAAAGCACTAGAACCATTAACTAGACAACAAACTTATATATCAGAACCTTTCTTGTCTCCGGTCGGCAATTTAATCGTGAGTATTACTTCACCTGTGTTTGACAACCAAAAAAGATTTGTCGGTTTTGTAGGTGGTGCGATTTATCTTCAAGAAAAAAATATTCTCAATCAAATACTCGATAAACACCACCATAATGATGATTCTTACACATACGTTGTCGACCAAAATGGCCACATTATCTTCCATAAAGATTTAACAAGAATAGGAGAGAAGGTAATAGATAACCAGATTGTTGATGCGGTTTTGGCTGGTATATCAGGTAGTATGATTGCAGCTAACTCACACAATCAGAAAATGCTGGCGGGATTCGCTCCAGCTAAGTTACCAAATTGGGGGGTTGTGTCACAAAGTCATAAGTCAGCAACGCTTGATAAAGTTTTTAATACTATCGTTGATGTTCTGTTGAGCACATTACCCCTTATTGTTCTGACTTTACTTATTATTCTTTTGTTTGGTACTAAGATAGCTCAACCATTAGCAAGCTTAGCCCAGGCATTAAAAGAAGAAGGTCTCAATAGTAAGTTTGACGCCAACAAAATTAATACTTGGTATTTTGAAGCTGATTATTTAAAACAAGCATTTTTATCAAGCCATAAACGCATTGAAAAAACAATTCAAAGACTTGATCAAGACAGACAAAAAGACCAATTAACTCAATTGCTAAACCGACGAGGTATGGAAAATGCGATATCGTACTTCGTAGCAAACGAACAAGCTTTCTCTGTGCTGGCACTAGATATAGACCATTTTAAGCGAGTAAATGATACCTATGGACACGATATTGGCGACATTGTCATTAAAGAGTTTGCAGCACTTATGCAAAATTGTGCCCGAGAGCAAGACCTAGTCTGTCGTTCAGGCGGAGAAGAATTTTTGATCTTCTTGCCAAATGTAGAGCTAGATGTCGCATATAAAATCGCTGAAAGGCTTAGGCTTAGCATTGCAGACTTTAAGTTTCAGCAAGTCGGTAACGTTACGACCTCGATAGGCATATCTAATTGGCCTAACTTGAGCGAAGATATAGATACTGTGTTAAAGCAAGCTGATAGAGCGCTTTACAGTGACAAAGAAGCAGGAAGGAATCGTACGCACACAGCAGAGCAAGCTTACTCAAACTAGACGCCTTCAATGCTTGTTTTCATTTGTTGACATCTTGAAGGTGAATAATGGCGCTGATTTAGGTATTATGCGCGCTCCAGACTACTCGAGAGTCTCAGATTTATAAGAATAGGAGCGTGTAAATGGGTAATTTAAAAGTACCCCATACCTTGATTTTGTTATTGGGCATGATGGTTGTAGCTTTATTTGCAACCTGGGTTGTGCCACAGGGCTTTTTTGAAACAAGTACGACTGAGTCAGGTCGTCAAATGGTTGTTGCTGGCACTTATGCGCAGGTTGCAGACAAAACTTATCTTACCCCTTGGGATCTACTAACTTCTATTCCTCGTGCTTTTGCTGCTGCGCAAGATGTCATTTTCTTTGTACTAATAGTGGGTGGTGTACTCGCAATCGCGCGTGCAACAGGTACTGTTGATGCACTAATTGGTCGTCTTCTAGAAAAACATGGCACTAAACCACAACGTCTTATCTTCATGGTTGTATTTTGTTTTGCGCTTGCGTCTAGTGCAATCGGTACAGCGGGTGAATACATTCCTTTTGTATTAATCCTAGTAGGCCTTTGTAAGGCAATGCGTCTTGATGCAATGACAGCTGTAGGTATGATTGTAGCGGGTTATGGTATCGGTTACGGTGTATCAGCATTTAACCCATTCACGGTATTAATTGCTCAACAAATTGCTGAATTGCCTCAATATTCAGGTGTGTGGCTACGTTTTGTTATTTTCATTCCATTTGTTTTCATCGGTTTCCACCATGTTTGGAGCTACTCTAAAAAAGTGTACGAAGATCCAAGCAAATCAATGATGATAGGTGTGCCTTGTCCTTTAGAAGGTCAAGAAAAACCATCTTACCCGCAGTTAAATAAACGCCACCAGATGATCTTAGGTAGCTTCATCATCACGCTCGTGATTGCAATCTGGGGTATTTCAACAAAGGGTTGGTACTTAACACAATTAGGTGGTGTTTTTATCGCTTGGGGAGCTGTAGTTGCAGTACTAGGTAAGTTATCTGCAGACGAAACTGCAAATCGTTTTATCGAAGGTGTGTCAGACTTAGTTACGACAGCAATCTTAATCGGTGTAGCTCGTGGTATCGCATTAGTATTGGAAGATGGTCAGATCTTACATACATTAGTTCACGCAATGTCTCTACCACTTTCTTACGTAGGCGCTGAAGTGTCAGCGGTGGGTATGTTAATCATCCAAACTTTATTAAATACCTTTATACCATCAGGTTCAGGGCAAGCTTATGTGACTATGCCATTGATGGCACCTCTAGGCGATTTAGTGGGCGTACCACGTCAGGTTGCCGTACTTGCGTATCAGTTTGGTGATGGCTTCTCAAATATGATCATCCCAACAAATGCCGTACTAATGGGTATTCTAGGTATGGCGGGTGTACCATACACACACTGGTTTAGATTCTGTTTGCCACTTATGCTTAAACTTATGGCAGCAGCTTCACTTGTATTAGTTTTAGCAGTTATTGGAGGTTATGGTCTGGACGTTCAGCCTGTAATTCAATAACCGCACCGTTTAAAATTGCTGCAATAATTTATTGTTGCAGCAATTTATCTGCATTTTTTTGATCTCACTACAAAACACTTCACAAACCTTCCATTATGATTACGATTCGTGCATTTTGTATATACGTCGTTTAATTAGTGGATCACATGACACTTTCTTTTAGCCATTTTTACAGTCTTGAGAATAGCCAAGCTAGGTATGAACAAGCCATTCAGATGATGTTTGAAGAGCTTACTCCTGTTCATTGCCTAATCGGCCAATTTGTTAATGGAAGAACTCAAGTACAAACAGTTTGTTATGCTAAGGACGGCGTTTTACAACCAAATATTACTTATGACCTTGCTGGTACGCCTTGCAATGATGCGCAAGATAGTGAAGGGGTCTGTATGCTTAATCATTGTCTGCAAGAGACTTATGTTGATGATGAATTATTAAGAATGTTAAACATCAATAGTTATGCAGGTGTCACCTTACGTGCATTAGATCATACACCTATTGGTATAATGGTTTGTATGTACGAAGATGAAAGGCTATTAACCGACAGTCAGCAATCGTTTTTAAAAGAGTTAAGTTACATCGTTGGTGCAGAATTAAACCATAACTTAGAAATGGCATCTCAAGATTTGATTTTAAAGCAGCTTGCAAAAGGTGAGCGCATTGCAAAATTAAGCTCTTGGAATTGGCATTTAGAACAAGATAAGCACTGGTTTAGTAAAGAAATGCGCCATCTTATTGGCAAGCATTATGATATAGAATTAAGCCTAGATTGTTTTTTAGAGTGTTTAGAGCCAAGAGATAAAGAGCGACTAGAAGACTTGCTCTCGCTTTTAAAGCGTGGGGACATTGAGCAAATTGATACCACAGTACGACATAAGCTACTGTCTAAACGCAAAGGTCTGATGCGCATTATTGGGCATATCGAAAATCAAAACGGCCCAATATCTGAACGTGTTTTTACTGCTACAGTGCAAGACATATCTCAAATTAATGCACTAACAAAGCAACTAGAATTAACCAATGTGGTATTCGAACACGCCACAGATGCTATTATGATCACAGATCATGAAAACAAAATAATCATGGTCAACAAAGCATTTGAAGATTTGACAGGTTATAAAGGCTTTGAACTAATGGGCCAAGACCCTGGGGTCCTTTCATCAGGTCAGCAAAGCGAACAGTTTTACAAAAATATGTGGCATGCGCTAGACACTTCGGGTACATGGAAAGGTGAAATTTATAATCGACGTAAAAATGGTCAAATTTTTCCAGAAGAATTGACTTTAAGTGTCGTTAAAGATGAGTTAAATCAACCTACCAATTATGTCGCGATATTCAGAGACATCACTGAATGGAAGCGTAATGAAGCCCAATTAACGTTTTACGCAAATCATGAGCCGCTCACAGGCCTTACCAATCGTCGCTCATTTTTAGAGAACTTAGAGCAAGTTATTTCGGAAAACCGCGCGAAGAAAAAAGAGTCTGTAGTTTTATTTATTGGCTTAGATCGGTTTAAAGAGGTCAATGACGTTTATGGCTCAGAGATTGGTGATAATGTTTTATTATCAGTGGCTAAGCGAATAAAGAATGGCGTACGCCGGCAGGATATAGTTTGTCGTTATGGCGGTGATGAATTCGCTATTTTACTCCAAAACAGCGGCATAGATAATGCGATGCTTGTGGCTGAAAAAATTCAGTCTAAAATATCTCTTCCATATGTCTTTAATGAATTGTCGGTAGAGATCACAGCTTGTATTGGTGTAGCAGAATTAACATCAAATCAACCTTTGACTGCATCAACTTTAATCAGTCATGCAACGCATGCTTTGGGCTCAGCAAAGAAAACGTCACCAGGTCAAATCGCACTGTACAATGAAGCGATTCAAAATGCTTATTTACAGAAAATACACCTCAGAGACAAACTCAAAGAGGCCATAAAATACCAACTACTTTCAGTGCACTACCAGCCTATAATTGACTCAACGACAGGGGAAATTTGTAAGTTCGAAGCACTTGTGCGTTGGTCTGATAGTGAGCTTGGTGCTATCTCACCCGGGCAGTTTATTCCAATTGCCGAAGAGTTTGGTCTTATTCATCAAATCGGTCAGTTTGTACTAGAAAAGAGCTGTAAAGACTTGGCTAAAATTCACAGTCAAGGTCACACACACATATCAATTTCTATTAACCGCTCTGTTAATGAATTCAAAGCAAGTAACGATCAATATAAACAGATTATCAACGCGATTGAAGAAAACAACTTGCCTTATAATGCATTAACGATTGAGGTGACTGAATCTGTTGCTGCCAATCAATATACATGGCAAGTACTGGGTGATCTTCAAAAGAGAGGCGTGCAAATTGCGCTAGATGATTTCTGTACTGGTTATTCTTCGTTAAGCCATCTATTAAAGAGTCAGGTTGATTTCGTTAAAATTGATAGATCTTTTATTGATACGCTTATCAACGACAAAAAAAAGCAAGCTATGGTGAAGTACCTTGTTGAACTAGGCGATGATATTGGCACACAGTTAATTGCAGAAGGGGTTGAACAAGAGGCGCAAGTAAACATGCTGAAGCAATTTGGTTGTCATAATGTGCAAGGATTCTTTTACAGTCCAGCAAAACCGATTTCAGTTTGCTTAGATATGCTTCACAAATTGTAGTCAAAGTTAGGCACTCACTAGAGTGAGTGCCTGTTTATTACGTGTTTATAAGTTTGGCTTTAACACATCATATAATGCGTCAATATGATCATCTCTGTCATTTAATGCAGCAATATAGCGATACTTTTCACCACCCGCTTCTTCGAAAATCTCGCGATTTTCTTCCTCTAATTCTTCTAGTGTTTCTAAGCAGTCAGCGCTGAAAGCAGGACTGATAATGGCGATATCTTTGATGCCATCTTTAGGAAAAGACTCGAGGGTTGCATCAGTGTATGGCTTTAACCATTCAGCTTTACCGAAACGACTTTGGAAAGTCGTCATAACTAGCTCTTTATCTAAACCTAGTTTTTCTACTACTAAACGCGTGGTTTGATGACATAGGCAGTGATACGGGTCACCGTGATCTAAAAATTGCTTTGGCATACCATGGTAAGAGAAAACAATTTTTTGTGGCGTACCATGTTTATCTAAGTCTTCTTGAATACTATTAGCAAGAGACTCTATGTATAGTGGGTTTGTGTGATAGCCATTGATAAAATGGAACTCAGGAACCCAGCGCCATTTTTTTAATACACGTGCAATCGCATCAAATGTTGAGCCAGTCGTCGGGCTTGAGTACTGAGGGTATAAAGGAAACACGACAATGCGAGTGATACCTTTATCTCTTAGTTTTTCCAAACCTGCTTCAATTGAAGGGTTGCCATAACGCATCGCAAGCTCGACTTCTACGTTATGATTATTGGCTTTTAACTTCTCGGCAATTTTGTCTGCTTGTTGCTGAGAAATATGAATAAGCGGCGAACCGTTTTCAGTCCAAATACTTTCATAAGCTTTGGCTGATTTCTTTGGGCGAATTCGTAAAATAATCCCATGAAGGATCATTAACCATATTAGGCGCGGTATCTCGACAATTCTTGGATCAGATAAGAATTCGGCCAAATAAACACGTAAGGCTTTAGGCGTTGGTGCATCAGGGCTCCCTAAGTTGGTTACCAAAATACCAGTCTTTTTATTAAAACGACCCTCATGCGGGTTGTCAGTGATCGCTGAAAAACGAGACACAAAATGCTCCTTTATAAATTACCATTCTTTAAAAAAGTGAGACGGTGTTGAGAGTGGAAGATTTTACAAGATTTTCAATACGTTCGACACCAAAAATAGGATCATTATTGAATCAGCGCAAAGCGTGTAATTTTTATAGTTATTTAGTATTGATTTTTACGCTAATTATTAAATATTGTTTGCGTAATAAATAATTTATTAGTAGATTTCGTGCCCCGAGTTCAATCTAAATTCTGCTGTTTTACATTAGAGGGGCATAATGAGAAACAACCAGCCAATTACTGCAAATCGCAAAACCTTTTCTTCTGATGTGAAATTAATCTCTGTGACAGACTTACAAGGCAATATTACCGAGTGTAATGAAGAATTTATTGCTATCAGCGGTTTCAGTAGAGAAGAGTTGATTGGTCAACCCCACAATATTGTTCGTCACCCTGATATGCCTGAAGTGGCATTCAAAACCATGTGGGCAGAACTTAAACAAGGTAAGCCGTGGATGGGGTTGGTTAAAAACCGTTGTAAGAATGGTGATTTCTACTGGGTTGATGCCTACGTTACCCCTGTCACAGAGCATGGCAAAGTAGTCGGGTACGAGTCGGTCAGAAGTGTACCGAATGAATCAGCAATTAAGCGTGCTGAACTTATTTACGCTCAAGCAAAACAGAATAAAACCGGGTTTAACTTCCGAGTCGATACTTATTACGCAGCACTCGCTGTTATTTTGGCTTTATGTGTGGCTGCATTTATTTCAGGTTATCAAGTCGCGGCTTTTGCTTCTTCTATTCTTACCACTATTTTAACCATCGTCCTAAAAAGCAAACAAAAGAACTACTACTTTAAAGCATTAAGCAATGAGCTTTCGAGTAGCTTTTGTGATGACATTGCTAAGTCTGTTTATTCAACTTACCCAAGTGACATTGCTGACTTACATGTACGAATTCTCAGTGAGCGAGCGCACTTAGACACCGTTGTTACCCGTATCGCTGATGCGGCAAAGCATGTGTCTAAAGGAGCTAGCTCCTCTTTAGCTATGGCGCAAAATGCCAATACGCAGTTAGAACAGCAACAATTACAGACAGAGCAAGTCGCAACAGCTATGAATGAAATGAGTATGACCATTAACGACGTGTCGGGCCATGTTCAAGCAACGGCTGAACAAGCCGGCCAATCGCACGATCTTGCAACACAAAGTGCTGAATACAGCGATCAAACCAAGCGTGCAATAGAGTCGTTAACGAATACCGTGTTAAACATTAAGCAATCTGTAGAAGGGGTATCTAAGCAAACTTCACGTATCGCAGATGCGGCTCAGTTTATTGAACAAATCGCGGAGCAAACAAACTTGTTAGCTTTAAATGCTGCGATTGAGGCTGCTCGTGCAGGTGAGCAAGGGCGAGGCTTTGCTGTCGTTGCTGATGAAGTTCGCAGTCTTGCTAAGAGAACACAACAATCTACACAAGAAATCCAAGGCATTATCAATGAATTATCTCAAAGTACAGAGCATGCGGTTATAGTGGCTGAACAAGGTGAGCAAGAGTCTCAGCAGGGCATGACTCATTTGTTACAAAGCAGCGATATGTTGGTTAAAATTAATGGATCGATTGACAAAATTAATGATATGTCATTGCAAATTGCAGCAGCTATCGAAGAGCAAGCAAATGTTTCAGACGATATTAATCAGCAAGTCGTTAATATTGCTTCACTAGCGGGTGACAGTTTAAACAGCGCTTCAAGTGTTGAGCAGGCAAGCCAAACACTCACCCAAGTTTCTAAAGATATGGTTGAATTAGTCGTGCGTTTTAAACGCTAAACACCACGTTAAACAGTTGGTATATCAACCCTGATGATAAGCTCGTTGGTATTATTTGGGGTTGATATTATGCTATCTTAGCTAAGCAGTTGTTAACATGGGATTTCGCATCATGACCGAGTCGGTGCTTCATCAAACTTTAGCGCAATATTTTGGCTTTTCAGAATTTAGGCCAGGCCAAGAGCAAACAATCACTCAGCTAGTAAATGGCCATTCTAGTCTTGCTATTTTTCCAACGGGTTCAGGTAAGTCTCTATGTTATCAGTTGACAGCCTTACAACTCCCTAATTTAACTTTAGTGATTTCGCCTTTACTGGCGTTAATGAAAGATCAATTAGAGTTCTTAAAAAACAAAGGCATTAATGCAGCCAGTTTAGATTCCACGTTAAGCCGCGAAGAAAGTCAATCGGTGATGCAAAATGTCAGAAATGGCAGCACCAAGGTATTGATGATTTCGGTTGAGCGCTTTAAAAACGAGCGCTTTAGAGAGTTCATTAAGCAAGTACCAATTTCTATGCTGGTAGTCGATGAAGCGCACTGTATCTCTGAATGGGGTCATAACTTTAGGCCCGACTATCTTAAGTTACCTGATTATCGTAACGAATTAAGCATTCCACTGGTGTTGTTATTAACTGCGACAGCCACCAAAAAAGTAAAGCTCGATATGGCAAGTCGCTTTGATATAAAACCTGAGCATATTGTTCAAACTGGTTTTTATCGCGCTAACCTAGATCTAAGCGTATATGCCTATCCCGAAGAAGAAAAAATCCCAGCACTTATAGGCTATTTAAAACAGCAAACTGGGGCTGGGATTGTCTATGTAACGCTTCAACAACAAGCCGAGCAAGTCGCAAAGCAATTACAAGCTGCAGGCATTAATGCTGCTGCATATCATGCAGGTTTAGACGATGGTCTTCGTCAAAATATTCAAAATGACTTCATGGATAACCAAAAACAAGTGATTGTAGCAACCATTGCGTTTGGTATGGGTATAGATAAATCAGATATCCGTTTTGTGGTGCACTATGACTTGCCAAAATCGATAGAAAATTATAGCCAAGAGATAGGGCGAGCAGGCCGTGATGGACAGTTTTCTGAATGTATCACGCTAGCTAGTTTAGATGGTGTTGCTACGCTTGAGAACTTTGTATATGCCGATACGCCTGAACAAACGAGTATTCAAGCACTGATAGAAGAAATTCAATCTCAGCAACAGCATGGTTTGTGGGAAATGCAGGAGCTAAGTGCGTCTAAGGTCAGTAATATAAGGCTCCTTGCGCTCAAAACCCTGCTAGTACAACTCGAATTAAAAGGTGTGATAGAAGCTAAATACGCGTTTTATGCCGACTTTAGATTTAAATGGTTGCACACGGAGCACAAAATTTTAAGCCTGTTTGATCCAAATCGTCAGCAATTTATCCAGCAAATATTTGCCAATACACAATTTAAAAAAGTGTGGGGTACTGTTGATATTCAAGCCTTAGTGCAACAAGGGCAAGATAGAAATCGTATTGTTGCCGCCTTAGATTATTTACATGAACAAGGGCTTATTGAGCTTGAATCAAAGCGAATGATGCAAGTGTATCAAGTTGATGAAAGTAAGTTAGCTCAGCCAGATTTAGCGAAAGAGCTTGCCGATTACTTTTTAGAAAAAGAGCAAGCAGAGGTTAAGCGTATAGGTGCTATGCTTCGTTTCTTTGAATTAAATACGTGCCTGAGTTACAACTTAGCAAGATATTTTGATGACCCGAATGCGCCAGAGCAATGCGGTCACTGCTCAGCGTGTCGAGGCCAAGTTGCTAAGCTTGAGCAGTCTAAATCAACTGAGTTCCCATCAGATGAAGCTTTAAGAAATGACTTAAATGCATTGAGGCAACATTTAATGCAAATAGGTGTTGCGCCAAGTTTAGCAATACTCACGCGTTTCTTAACAGGCATGACTTCACCTTTATCGACATCGTCGAAATTTAGACAACGCGCTGGGTTTGGCTGTTGCACAGACATTCGCTATCAAGCGGTGTTGGGTAAAGTAAAACAATTAGGGTTTGGGGCTTAAGAGTGCGCAAAAACATTGAACAGCTGTACCACGTTTCACAAAAACCAAAACGCCACATTATTGGTTTAATGAGTGGTACTTCACTTGATGGGCTAGATATAGCTTTATGTGAAATAAGTGGTTGTGGCACGAGTACCGAAGTGACATTAAAACACTTCACCACAGTAGATTACCCTGATGAAGTTAAAAGTAAAATTAGAACTGTATTTGCCAACCCACAAGTATCGCTAGAATACCTCACACTTCTAAACCCTTGGATAGGGAACTATCACGGTCAACTGGTCAACCAAGCTTTAAAAGCGTGGCAAGTTAATCCCAAAGATATAGATGCCATAGCCAGTCATGGTCAAACAATCTATCACTGCCCTCAGCATCAGCATGATTATGAAGATTTTGGTAATGCCACCTTACAAATCGGTGATGGTGATCACCTTGCTGTCGAGACGGGCATAGTCACTTTGAGCGACTTCAGACAAAAGCATATTGCGGCTGGCGGTGAAGGTGCGCCACTTGCACAGTTTGGCGATTATTTTTGCTTCTCATCGAATTCTGAACACCGTATTTTATTGAATCTAGGCGGCATCGCCAATATCACTTATTTACCAAAGGCAGGTAGCTTCGACGACATGCTGTGTAGTGATTTGGGCCCAGGTAACACCATCATGGACGCCTATATGCAGAAGCACTTCGACCAAGCGTTTGATAGTGATGGCGCTATTTCTTCGAAAGGCTGCGTTAACCAAGCTTTATTATCTAAGCTTTTAGATAACGATTTTGTTGGGTTAGAACTCCCTAAATCAACAGGACCAGAGGTATTTAATTTAGCTTTCTTACAAACTGCACAGGAAAGCTCAAATACCACTTACTTGAAACATGAAGATGTTATGGCAACCTTGTGTGAGTTGAGTGCTTTATTGATTGCTGAACAGCTAAATTACCTTTCAGAAAGTAAAAAACTAAATGTATATGCCAGTGGTGGTGGAGTGCATAATCCAATATTGATGCAAAGAATTCAGGAATTAGTCTCTACTGACGTAGTAATTGAAAACAGTAATAAAATTGATTTAGACCCAGATGCAAAAGAAGCGATTTTATTTGCTGTGTTGGCAAACGAGTGTTTAGTTGGTAATTCGTCTGAATTTGGCGTAAGCATGGGAAAATTATCGTTTCCTGAATAATTTCAAATCATTTTAGTTGAATAAATGAAATAGTGTTAAAGCTCTAATTTTAGGGCTTTTTTTCATTAATTTGACTCATTCATCTCTTACAAAAACACCTGTGTCTTTTTAATAATCTTACTACTCAGTTAAGAGAAAGTGGAATTTTCTTTATATTTCAATGTTTAATAGTGAAGATTTTTTATTCCTAATTATTATATGTAACAATTTAATTTAGTTATTGCTAATAATAATAATTATCATTAGGATCCGTTTCGATTTTAAATGGGATAATCTAATGAAACTAAAACTACTCTCTGTTGCGGTTAGCGCAATCATGCTGAGCGCCTGTGGCTCAAGTTCAACTGAAGCAGACAAAAACACATCGCCAATATTCTCTCAGGCTGAATTCACTTTATCTTTGCAAGAAGATAATTCAGCTTCAATAACCGTATCTGCATCAGATGCTGATGCACAAACACTCACTTATTCTATTGCGAATGCACCAGCAAACGGCATTGCTGAATTAGACCCTTCGACCGGTAAGATAGACTACACACCGAATGACAACTTTTTTGGTGAAGATAGCCTTGAAGTAGCAGTCACTGATGGAACTGAAACGGTTAAAACAGTACTTAAGATAAACGTTGAATCTGTAAATGATGCACCAGTCATCGAAGTTGATAAAGTCTTGATCAGTGGTGCAGAAGTCAAAAAAGGCTTAGTGTCTGCCACTGATATTGAACAAGATTTATTAACCTATTCTATTACTCATTCAC
This sequence comes from Pseudoalteromonas sp. BZB3, assembly GCF_040104455.1. Classification (NCBI taxonomy): domain Bacteria; kingdom Pseudomonadati; phylum Pseudomonadota; class Gammaproteobacteria; order Alteromonadales; family Pseudoalteromonadaceae; genus Pseudoalteromonas; species Pseudoalteromonas sp. BZB3. The sequence goes on from NZ_JBECOS010000017.1 coordinate 88,891, forward strand.
CAGAAAATGGTGAGCTTGAAATAAATAGCCAAACGGGTGAAATTACTTATACGCCGCAGTCATTAACCGTTGCTGAAGATAAGTTTGAGTTAACAGTGACAGATAGCAATGGTGCATCTGTTAGCAAAGAAATCGCGATAGCCACAGGCCTAACTAACAATGCTGATCGTGCATATTACTATTACGCAAGTAGTCACTCACATCTAAAACGTGCAGAGAGTATGCTGCCACAAGTTAAAGACGATGTGAATTTAGGTTTGCTTAATGCAAATTTAGCTTCAGGCTATGCCGCTGCGGGTTTAACCAAAGAAGTAGGAAGGTTTTTAACCGAAAGTGCGATCGTTAAAGAAGAGCAGCTTGCTTATGCACTTCTTTCAGTCTCAAATCATTACAACAATCAAGGTCTATACACAGAGGCAAATGCATTTAGGTTAAGAGCTAATAACCTTTATACGAAACATATCGCAGATAAAGGGTTGGCCAATTTCAGCTCAAACGATCAAATGTTTTTTGATGCACTGGCTATTTCTTACAGGCAGGCAGGTGAATTCGAGCTTGCCAATCAGAGCTTTAACATTCTCGATATTCTATTTAAAACGATTTTAGATAGCGATGCGACAACACAAGCATTACGACTGGTTTTTGCTTTTAGAGATTCAGTTGATTCTGAAATTGAATACTGGCAATCATCCCGTATCGAATCCGACAAGTTGAGAGCTGTTGAAATGAATGACCGTTTATACGGTTACTCTAAATTGATTGCAGCAAGGGAAGTTCGTAACGACAGAAACGGTAATCTAGGAAAGTTTTATCATAGCGTCCGTCAAGTAGCTTTAGGTTTTGTAATTGATAACTATATTAAGCTAGGTGAGTTAGAAGCCGCGAAACTGGCTTTACTTGATGGTTTAGCACTTCATGGCGTGGCGGGCATTGACGAAAACTACCCAATCGTTGCAGATGAACATGCTGACGTAACACATGCAGAGTACCCGTTTGGCTTAGTTAATATGGCGACGCGCTTTGTGGTGTTGTATCCAGAACTTAGCGTAGAAGATATCTTAGCTGTTAAATATGACGAAACCAGTTTCTTCAGAAGTATGCTGATTGATGATGCTGAAGAAGCACGTTTAATGGCGAGTGTTCGTAATGCAACAAATAAAGATGACGTATTGCAAAAAGTGCTAAACACCCGTGATGATGAGAACCTTAGGCCACTATTTACTGATTTGCTTGCTTTTAATGCTTCAAATCCAGGCGCCGCAGCAATCTTAATTGAGCAAGGTGAATATGAGGCCGCAGGCAAGTTTGTTATAGAAGCATTAAATGTACTGAAAGACGAAAAATATATTACTCAAAATATAGATGTAACAACATTTGTGACAGGAGCAACGGGCTGTAACCTTGTACTCAATACTTTTATGGCGCTTAATAGGTTAACTGCTGAACAAAAGTATAACACTTATGCGATTGATGCACTTGCGACATGCCGTGACATTGCAAATACACATTACTCTACTCCTCAGGGCACAGATGTTTTAATCGAAGACGTTGCGCAAGCACATTTAGATTTAATTAAACATCATGGACTGCTTGGACAAGAAAGCCAAGCAGAGTCAGTGATCGCAAAGGTAAAAGCGTCTATTCAAGCCTATGATGAGAAAGAGCTAAGCGAAAAAACGAAAGACACAATGCAACTTGCTGTGAGTTTGGCTAGAGGCGGTATGCACATTAAAGCAAATCAATATTTGGCTGAGGCTATTGCCCTTATAAAACAGCTTGAAAATAATATTGACGCTGAATATCAATTTATTTCGACAAATGAGTTCTTTGATGAATCTAGTTATAGAGATTTAAACTTTGTTGCCCTCCAAAGTGCGATTAAGCAATCAGCGGGTCAAAATAATAATTTTGCTGCTGAGTTAAACAAAGCCAATGCGCTGTGGGCAGAGCTAGTTACGTGGAATATAGCCAGATTAGATGTCAATGGTTCTGTACAGCAAAAAGCGACTTTTTATACAGTGTTTTCAGATCAACTCATAAAACTGGGTCAATTTGAACAAGCACTTGCGTTAAAAGATAAATCAGGTTTAGGTGAGGTTGAAATAGATTCAATCATCAACCAAGTTGCCAATGCACTCAGTGTTTTAAACCAATTCGTAACAACGAATATTGCGACTGTAGATACAGATGGTGATGGCAAAGCGAACTTCTTTGCACCTTTTGCAACCGAGCAAATGATCACTGACTCAGGGATAGAGTTAGACCTTGATAGTGATAACGATGGTGTCAATGACGACCAAGACGCATATCCTCTAGATGCATCTAAAAAGTAGTCATGAAGCATACACTTTATATAGGAGCGGTTAGCCTTGTGCTAACTTCTCCTGTTTTCTCAAATGAAGAAAGCAAGCCATCAACAGCACAAAAGCATATTAAACAGTCTGAATTTGTTCAATGCGACACACAATCAAAGTCAGACAAATGTGGTTCACTTATTGAGGTGATCGAAGTACGTGGCGATAAAATTAACCCCATCTCTTTCTCGAGTAAGGGGCGCTACAACCTTAATCGTAAAATGATTGAAGATTATCGATTCGGTAATGGCAATCTGAATGAGGTACTGGCAATACTTCCGGGAGTGCAATATGCCGAATCAGCACAATCGGCCGATCAGGTTTCAAATATCCGTCCATCAGAGGTATCTATATCTGGTGCCTCAGGTGCACAAACAGCCTATTTAATCGATGGCGTTTCAAATAACTCTTTATTGAATGATTCAAGCGTAACGTCAGATAAAAATCTTCTGGATGACGTTGTTGGCCACAGTCAGGAAATTTTTTTAAATCTTGAGTTGGTTGAAAGCATTGAAGTGTATGACAGCAATGTCCCTGCAAAATATGGCGCGTTTTCAGGTGGCGTTGTGATTGCCGACACCAAAAAGATTGCTGATGAATTAAAAGCGGGTTTTAGTTTTAGAAAAACTGCAGACAGCTTTGTTGAGTACAATCGGTTTTATTCACCCACACATGATGGTCGAATTAAAGACAATGATGCTGTGTTCGAAAAAGGTGGTTACAGTGCATATGTGTCATCACCAATTACAGGTGACTTAAGCTTTCTTGCCCAGATCCAGCTATTAAGCTCTAAAGAGAGTGTAGAACGCGTTGGTGATCTAAAGATTGAGCAGCAAGAAAACTATAATGCACTGCTTAAGTTTGAATATGAGGTGACAGCAAATGACACGCTTACCCTCAATCTTTTTCATGGACCATACAGTGGAGAGTACTTTGCTGATAGTGCAAAAAATTCACCTTATTCCGTAGAGGGAGGCGGACAAAAAGCGTCTTTAAAGTGGGAGGGAGAACGATCATGGGGGGCTTTTGAAAACCTGTTTGTGTACAAACAAAGTCAGAACTCAAAAGATGCGCAACCAGCTTGGTTTGTTTGGTTAAATCAACCGGGCAAAGCCCTTCCTGAGCCTCACTACTCTAAAACTTTCCTTGAAGGAGGCTTTGGTGATATTGAGAAAAATCAACGCTCAGTACTGTTTAAACATGACTTTGAGTTTTCAGAGATAATCTCAAATGGTTTAGTTCATCAAACCAATTTTGGTTTTGAATATGAGTATTTATATTCACAGTTTAATCGATTAGAAGACTCTATTAACTTCAATGATGCCGTCTCTGCTGCAAATATTAACTGCGCAGGCTACACCATAGATTGTATTGAGAGTGAATATAAAAAACCGCTTTCACAGCTAGAGCAAGAGTTAGGAAGGCCGCTCGATTTCACAGATGAAAGCGATTTACTGCTATACAGTGAGAACATTATTGCTTCTGGCCAGTATTTTCAGGGCAGAACCGTCATACCGGCTGCTGAGTCCGAAGCAAACATGAACAAGTTCTCGGCCTATGTCGATCATGAAATACAATGGCAAGACTTAGTTGTTGCTATGGGTCTTCGTTATGATTTCAATGACTTTTTTAAAAATCATAATGTTTCTCCGAGGCTAAGAGGCTCTTACAACTTTTTTAATGATGATGCTCAATTCGTCTTTGGCGCGAGTCGTTATTATTCTAGTGACGGGCTTAATTACAAATTAAATGAAGCGAAATTACCCACTTATAACGAGTACAGAGCCGCATTTAATAATCGGGTGTTAAATTGGCAAAGCGCTTTGAAAAACAGAGGCCATCGGCATGTCTACGAAAATCTGAAAACCCCATATAGTGACGAATTTACACTGGTTTATCGTCATCAACTATTCGGTGGCACTGTGGAGTTGAAATGGATAAACAGACGCAATAAAGATCAAATTAATCGAGAAAAAGGGTTTAATGATTCGGGAGAATCAATCCTGTATGGCGCCAACTCAGGTTACAGTCAATATGATCGTTACTCACTGTCTTGGATGGCATCGTTTGATAATCAGCATGTGCAATTTAACGTATCACGCGTGAAGAATGTCACGGATGAAAAAACCTTTGATGGTGAAGCGCGCACTTGTCCGGATTTTCCAAAGTGCTTTTTAAACTTTGACTACAACACTGATGAACTCGTGTTTCTTGCAAATAGTAGTATCAAAAGTTCCACAGTGCCGAGTACTCAATACGCGTTGGTGACTAAACATGACCTTGATTTAGTCAAAGAAGATTTTAATCGCCCTATTATTGCCAACTTGAGTTGGGGTGGGCGCTTTGGAAACTGGTCTGTTTCTTCATTTATTCGATATCACTCTAAGCAAGATGCACTTTACAACACAGGCGCAACTGAATCAGTGAAGAGTGCTTCATCTTTATGTGATGGTTGCCAACCTAGTGAAACTCGCTACCCGGTTTATAGTATTCAAGAAAGACCTGCTTACTGGTTATTGAGTGGCAGTATCAAATATTCGGTACCTCTAGTTGGTAAACACACCTTGTCTTTCTCTTTCGAGGGTGAAAATTTACTTAACAAGCGCACCTACCAAGTGGCGCCATTTTCGACGGGTTTAGAGCTTGGGCGGCGTTTTTGGCTTGGCTTAAATTACTCATATTAGAGACATATCAATTACATATATAAATAATAGGAAATATCACTATGACATCACTACTTTTGACCACCGCCGTTGTTGCGTCACTTTGCTACGAACCTGCAAACGATGTTCATGCAATTCAATTAGAAAAGCATGAACTAGGCACTGAGTTTGTGTCTGCTCGCGAAAATGAGAAAAAACATTGTATTACAGTGAAAGCATCTCAGTTAAATGCGGCAAAAAAACTAGCAGCCACAGATCCAGAAATGTTTGAGCTAAAACACAAATAATATGCACCTTTTTTCTACCGTCATCACTCTGATACTTATATTTTTGCCAATGTTATCATTGGCAAATGATATAAATATCGACGATTTAAGAGAGCAATACTCGCAACCAGTGCATTTGTGGCCAAAGCCAACCTTAGATGAGGGAGTTGAGCATGTTGAGATTGGTTTAATACCAATGCCAACTTTCCCGCAAGCTAACCCTTTTTCCAAAGAAAAGGTACTTTTAGGGGAAAGACTATTTCATGATCCTAAATTGTCTCGTTCTGGACAAGTTGCTTGTGCAAGCTGCCATGACAGAGATTTAGGTTGGGCCGATGGTCGCGCTGTGTCTTTCGGTCATGATAGATTAAAAGGCAGAAGAAACGCGCCAAGTATTGAAAACTCAGCGTTTTGGCAAATGTTATTTTGGGACGGCAGAGAAGCTTCGTTAGAGGAGCAAGCCTTAATGCCAATTTTAGATCCTGTGGAAATGAATTTTTCAATTGAAGAGTTGGAACAACGCCTTAATCAAAATGAAGTTTACAAAGCAGAATTTAAAAAAGTATTCAATGCGGATAGGGTAAAAGCAACAGACATTGCTAAAGCGCTTGCCACTTATCAACGAACCATCTTGTCTAGGTCGAGTGACTTTGACTATTTTTTACAATCTTCAAAGCAAAAAAATGAAAAAGCCAAGTTGGCATTTTCTAAGAAATTATCAGATCAGGCTCTCTGGGGTCTGCATTTATTCAGAACAAAAGCACGATGCATGAATTGTCATTCGGGCCCATTGTTTAGTGACAATAAATTTCATAACCTAGGGCTTACATGGTACAAACGTGAGTTAGAAGATTTAGGGCGATTCAAAGTGACGAAACAGCCTGATGATGTTGGTAAATTTAAAACACCAAGCTTACGTGGTGTTATGAATACCAAACCTTGGATGCATAATGGGAGTTTCGCCAATATGGAAGGGATATTAAACGTCTATAATGCGGGCGGATTTAAATTTACTAAAGACCCTAATGATGAAATGTCTCCTGTGACATCAAAGCTTTTAAAGCCTTTAAATTTAAACTACGAAGAAATGAAAGCCCTTGAAGCTTTCTTACATTCAATCACTGCATCGCCTGCTAGAGGCCCTCACCACAATTTTTATGATTATTAATAAGGAATAATATGTATTACAAATCTATGTTAGTTGCGGCTTTATTATTATTAAGCTTTCCAGATTTGGCATTTGCTAAGAATTTAAACTTTGGTACAGAAGTTGATGTGAAGCAAGTAACAAAAATTTCGACTATTTTGCAACAGCCAGATAAATACCTCAGTTCGCCTGTAACAATAAAAGGCACTGTTGTGGGGGTTTGTAAAAAGCGAGGCTGTTGGATGACGATTGCATCTGATAAACGTTTCGAAAATCTGAGAATAAAGGTGAGAGATGGCGACATGGTTTTCCCAATGAGTGCAAAAGGCAGTCAAGCTATCGCAACCGGAAAACTGAATAAAATCGAGTTTGACCTTGAGCGCACAAAGCAAATTAAAGCTCAGCAAGCCATTGCTAAGAATGAAGTGTTTGACCCTGCCTCTGTCACTGAGCCGCTAGTTATATATCAATTAGTACCTACTGGGGTTTCGATCCTTGATCAATAAACTGAGAAACATTAATTGGTATCGTTTCAATAGAAGCCTACATCGAGATGTAGGCTATTTTTGTATCGGTATGGTTTTAGTTTTTGCTGTATCTGGTATTGCGGTGAATCATAAAGATGACTGGAATCCAAACTACCAAGTAACACATAAACTGATTCAAGCCCCCGTTACTAAGTGGCATGAAACGAGTGATGAGATTTTACTTTCGCAAATATTTAACTATATAGATGAAGGGTTAGAGGTAAAAGCAACATATTGGGCCTCACCGACTGAGTTTAAAGTGTTTTTGAAAAGTGATGGAAACATCACGCTGAACCTTGATAATCACCAGCTTATTTTTGAACATATTGAAGCTCGCCCAGTTTTTCAAGCTATAAATAGACTGCATTTAAATGAAACCCATAAAGCATGGATAGTTTTTTCGGATTTATTTGCTGGCTTGCTTATTTTCCTAGCAATAAGCGCATTGTTTATGGTCAAAGGAAAATATAGTCCTTGGGGGAGAAGAGCGATATTAGTCGCTTTTGGTTTTATTATTCCTTTGTGTTTTATTTATTGGTAAAAAAAGCTCCGCTAAATTAGCGGAGCTGAAAAACAGCTTAGTAATCTAAAAAGCTGAGAGCATCACTGACACCAGTTTTGCCCCCTGTTTTTTAGCACTTATGAGCCAAGGGGAAATAGCGTTCATTTTTTTGTTTTTAATCGCTTGGCTTTTTATATGTGCATTAAACTCAGCGGAGTTTTTTATTGAGCCATGCAAACCAAGCAAGTTAAGCTGCATCAGGTAATCATCGGTTTCACCTTCACCTATAAGCTTTAACATTGCATTCTTATTTTCTAAATCAGCTTTCGTTAAAGTTGTTTCTGCACTAAAACTTTCTGCTCTCGCATCAGGTTTTGTTGCCGATAATGAAATCACATCACCAATCTGTGCATCGTACGGTAAGACGCAATTAAAGGTTATGCCTTCTTTTGCATAATCTAGCTTTAATGTGTCGTACTGACAGGTATGTTGCACACTGTAATTGTCTAGGTCGTTCATTGTACGGGGTGTGAATCCGAGCAATAACGGTGAGTGGTTCATAACTTTAAATTGGTTGCTGTATAAGATGGTATGTATTATCCAAGAGTTTTATTACAGCAATATTACTAACTGGTCGATTTGAGTGTATTTACTCTAAGCTTATGATTTAAGGGTTCTTTAAGTTTCTAGAGCACCCTTTTTGAATTGTTATTGCATAATAGGTATACAATAAAGGTTAATTTATTTAACGGTTTTGTAACGCTTTGTTGAAGGGTATTTGTATTATCGCAGTGTAATAGTTATATCATCCAAACGTCTTTGTTGTGACGCTCTGCTTTTACTACCACTGGCATAATTGCTATCAACTCTGCCTAATCTAAATCGTTCAACAAGAAGATTAACTGAGCAGTTTTGGCGTGTGTTTAAGTTTTCATCTTTAAACATATCGAGAGTATCTAGATCAATGGTTAACTTACCGTCGTCTGTCACATTCTCAAATTTTTCAGCATTAGCTTGAGACCCACCGTCTTTGAGCTTGCAAGTTGAGTTAAGCGTCACGTCTAGTTTGTCTGAGGTACTATGATTAGACCATTCGATCACTAACTGTTCAGAATTAGAAAAAGATTGGCTTTTCTGCGGGGCAAGTATTTCAAAAGGCGCAGGCAAAGTAAGTGTATTTGTGAGTGTGACGTTATCTTCTGAGCGAACAAAATTGACAACATATTGTGTGTTTTCACTGTGTTCGTCAAAGATGGCACGATAGTCAACGTCGAACACATCAGTATGCTTTTCAAGAGTTTTAGTGTCGCTGCCCACACTTGCTTCTAACTTATCTGAACTTGATAAACTTATATTATTTCCAAATTCATCGGTTAAATTTAGTTCTGCGATTACTCGACTATCTTCACCACCTGATGTTACATAAATATTAGACCATATTGCTCTGGTTTTAACATTATCAGACTCAGTTGTTTCCGTAGAGCAGCCACTGATGGCTGTTAAAGCAAATGGCAAAATGTAAAAGACTAATTTGCGCATTATCTTTCCTTTTATAGTTAAGAACGAGTAGAGATTCTCTCTCACAAACTTCAACGAGAGTATTCCAATTTTAGTGTCAGGCCCTTATTTATGTATACAAATTAAGTGTAATAGAGTGTAAGTAAGGATCTGAATCTGTAGTTAGATGAATTCAATTAAGATGATGCCGCATAGATCCAGCAAGTTTTACCTGACTTTAATTGTGCTTCGACTCTTTGATAGTCATCCACTTCATATTCATCGGCTTGTTGTAATTCAGCATTTGTGATTAAAAATACAGTGCCTTCAACAGTATCTTCTTTATGCTCTGATCTAATTAGAATTGGATGATATTCTTTACCGCTGCTTTTAATGACCGCTTCGTCAGTGATTTTTACTTCACCTAGTGTGTAGCCAATCAGAGTATCTTTTTGACCTTCAAGTAAACGGCCAAATGTATCAAGTTGAACTTGAGGCTGCTGTAGCGTGCCATAAGAGAAAAGTGCATTCATTTAAGTTTCCTGTATATAAAACAGAGCTTGATTGTACAAGAGTTTAAGGCGATTAAAACAGCTATTCATAATCTAAATTTATAGGCGCTGACTTTATCTTACATAGAAAGCGCGGGGTAAACCCGCGCTTACATTAGCTGCATTAAATGTATAAGTTGAATTAAAGCCAATCATTAGCATCAACACCTGTAGGCGCGACTTTATGTCGCGCACAAATGTGAGAGGATAAATCAGGATCTAAATATTACTCGGTCGCCCCATATCACCAAGCTCATAATTACACACCCCATGGGGGAAAACAGTCTTTAATTGATCAACTAAATTTGTAATAGGGTGGGTCCCATACATGCCTTTTTCTATTGCTGTTTCGACATCAATTAAATGGCATTTGAAGATGTCGCCCGCCCAAGGACCACCTGATTCAATACGGCTGGTACTGAACATCGGAAAGCGTGACTGACACGCACCGTCTGACTTTTGATTCCATTTGCCATCAAACACATCCTCGCCTTTTGCATAGGTACTGCCGTCGGCTTCAAAGCAGGTATCGCCTAACTCTTGTGGCTTTGCCTCGATGACACTGAGGTTAGGGTTCTGTTTTAGGTTTAAAAGCCATTTATCTATCATGGCAAACGCAGCTTGTGTTGGGTCATGATCTTTATGGGCGACCCAAATAATGTGATTTTTATGATCGCCATTGGCTTTATCTATTCGTAAACGGCTATAAAAAGAGGCTGACATATGATGCATGTCTAACTCATTTTCAAGGTAATGTCTGGCATCTATGATTGGTAGGTCAACTTTACCTATAAACACTTGGCCTGAACGATAGGCGGCCTCAATGGCTTCAAGGCTAGCGGTATGACGCTGGGCAGGTCCATGCTTTGCTTCATAAATGTTTTCACTGCCCCAAAGGGAGAGCCAAAGCGGTTTGTGAGGACCAAGCGGAGTAATGATATGCTCTACTTGCATGGTGGGCTGTGACTTCCAAGCCCCAATGTTGTAGTTAATATCAAAAAATTCCTCGATACTGATCTTATTCTCAAGAAGCGCATTTAACCCATATTGCACGCCCACGTTATCCCAAGTTGAACGGCCAAAACCTTGCTTGTCTGTGCCAAGCACATGCTTCATGTCTTGCCAATAACTCCAGTTATTTTGTTCTACCACAGAATCAGCAAATAAAGGCCTTAAAAAGCCCTGTTTAGGGTTGTTAATATAAGCAGACAGCCCGAAGTAGCCGTTTATACATTCGCTGTTACCATCGGGAAAGCTAGGCACAAAGCCGGCCATAAGTTGGTTTAGAGGTTGCAAAAACCCGGCCCGCTGCGGAAAGTCATTAATGGCATTCATGCCTTCAATTAAGCGGCGTCTATCCCAATCTCGCCATGCCTTTCGGTTACCGGCTCTAAAGGTAAAATAGTTGTTTAACAGGTCGCAATCGAGCGCATAAGTGGTCTGACTTATCATATCCGGATAACTATAAAGGGGCAGCAAGCCATCTAGAATCCCCGTACTGTTTTGAGCAATTAAATATTGCGCAAGGCCGCCACCTGAGCCGCCAACTCCAACGGTATAAAGCGGCTCTCCATACAAACTAGTGAATTGCTTTTTAACTCTCCGAGCAGTGTCTTCGGCTAGCAGCATATTATAGGTATAACTGGTTTTATTACCGCTAGAGCTGATAATGGCATAACCATCTAGTAGTTGATCTACTTGGCGCTGCATGACTTTATAGGTTTTTTGTCGTCCTTGTCTAAAGCCAATGCCCGAACCGCCATTAAATTGATACACCAATCGATTGTTCCATTGCGACTTTGCTAATCTATCTCCCACTTCTTCAGGCTTGATAGGCATCACAATGGTATAAATAAAACGATTAATTGTGCCTTGCTCCGCTCTAAATAGCGCACCTTGGTAGTTTTTGGCCTGTTCAATGGTGAGTTTTTCGGGCTGTTTGTCTGCATTAATAGCAAAGTATTGTAAGTGCGATTTAACACCACAATCTTTGCTGAAACCTAAAAGTTCACCGCTTTCACTTGTCACTGGCACACCAAGGCCCTCTTGGTTATCGATCTCGGGCTGACCCACTTTTGAATCAACCGACATACAAAAGAAGGGGTATTGGTTTGGCCCTGAATATAAATTGGTTGTAGGCCCAACTCCGCCAAGTGGAATGGGAAATGGGTAAGTCTCTTCAGGACGTTGGTGTTCAGAAATATGGGGGTAAAAATCGATTAAATAGTTATCTTCTGCAGGTGCAATTGATTTCACCTGTCTAGCAAGGAATGGATCTGGCGGGGTGAGTTGCTGCCATGCAATAAAGCCAATAATTGCGCTTAAGAGCCCACCAATTATTCCCAAAGTTAGTTTACTCATAACATCACCTTTGGATTATGGCGTTTTATTTAAGTTTAGAAATAACTTAAGTACTCCGTTGTTATTTGTTTGTTAATTAATCGATTTTTATATTTCACGGCTTTTTGCTAGTATCAGGATTTAGCATTTCTCAGGTATGAAAAAGGAATTAAGGACATGAAGCTATTCGTTAAGTCTTACAAAAAACTAATTGAAAAAATAAAACAATTTTCTTGGTACAGCTTAGCTATGTTGATTGTTGTTGTGTTTGCAGGGCCAGAGATTTTTGTAGCGATGGAACTGACGCTGATGCTCGAAGTCATGGGGGCATCGACGTTCTGTATGTTCTATTTGAGCGCCATTAAAGCCTTCTTTGAACCTTATCTCAAAAAGCTTAAACCCTATTTTGAACGCTTCGCTCAGTTTGAAGGGCACAGCTTTTTTGTTTTGAAATACAAGCAATATAAGCAAATGCCAAGTATGTTAATGCATGCTGTGCCTGCAAATACTTTACTGCTAGGCTATCTAAGTATCATTACAGGTTTTGCTATCCTCACAAAAATTGTTTAGCATTAGCGTCAGTTAATTTTATTGAGTTGTTATGTTTAAATTCATCGCATCAATCATGCTGTTTTTAAGTTTAGTCCTTTCGCCATTTGGCCAAATGACGGCTTTTGCTGCCCATGAGTGCGATATGACCATGATGACTAAAGACAGCAAGATGCATCACGTAATGTCACAAGACGAAATGTCGTCAATGTCTTCGTCAGCAAGCGAATCTTTATCAATGGATTGCTGCGAGGTTGAATGTGTTTGTCCAATCAATGCCTGTCATGCTTTCACTTATGTCCCACAGTCAGTTCAGACGCTGGGCTTTTTCTCTAGTTTTGAAAAAATTCAAAATGCGTCATTAACACCACCAGCTACAACAATTTCTAATCTATATCGCCCGCCGATTTTTGCCTAACCTAGGATAAGTGCGCCTAAAATTTGGCGTGTGTGTCCGATTAATCACTTATTTTATTGTTTTGTTTTTAGTGTGATTAGGAGCGCAGGCGATGCGAGTTTTCTCAAAGTTAATTTTTTCACTCACGTTATTTTTAAGTATTTTTTCAAACAACAGTTTTGCACAAAGCAAAACCATAGAGCTATTGGTCGCTAAAACCCCTACTTGTGGTTGTTGTACCTTATGGTTAGATCATCTCACCTCCCAAAATATTAAGGTCGAAGGCAAAAACTTTTCGCACCCGCAAATGAGCGAAATAAAAAGTCTGTATGGCATTGAAGCAAGATTCCGCTCGTGTCATACCGCGGTGCATGCCGATGGGTTTGCGTTTGAAGGTCATGTACCTGCGAAATTCATTAAACAGTTTTTACAATCACCCCCAGAAAACACGATTGGTTTAAGCGTGCCAGCTATGCCTCTTGGTTCACCGGGGATGGAAATTGATGAAAGGTTTCAAGCCTATAAAGTGCTGTTGCTAAAAAAAGATGGCAGCTACGAAGTATACGCAGAAGTGAACAGTTATAAGGAGCAATTCTGATGTCGAAATTTATTACCAATGCAGTATTGCTCAGTTTAGGTATTGCAGCTGGCAGCGCCGGTATGTACTTTTATTCGAAATCTAATACAGAACATAGTGTGCATGCTGAACAAAGTGATGAAAAAAAGCCGCTGTATTGGGTTGCGCCGATGGATTCTAACTACCGTCGCGACAAACCTGGTAAATCCCCGATGGGCATGGATCTAATTCCGGTATACGAAGAGTCTAATAGTGAAAATGAACACGGGCCGGGTGCAATTAAAATCTCTCCTGAGGTGATAAACAACTTAGGGGTTCGAACTGCGCAAGTCACATTGAGAGACATTAAGCCAACAATTAATACAGTGGGTTATATTCAGTATGATGAAGACAACCTCGTACATATTCACCCGCGGGTATCGGGTTGGGTTGAGCAACTATTCGTTAAAACAACTGGGCAAAAAGTTAAAAAAGGCCAAGCGCTCTATACCTTGTATTCGCCAGAGCTTGTAAACGCACAACAAGAGTTTTTAATCGCTTTGCGCGGTAAAGAGTTTGGGTTAATAGAAGCCGCCAAGGCTCGATTGAGAGCGCTTCATATTGACGATATTTTTATCGAGCAGCTACAGCGAGATAAAAAAGTCAGCCAAAATGTCACCTTTTATGCGCCGCAAAATGGTGTGGTTGCCAACTTAAAAATTCGTGAAGGTTATTACGTGCAACCGGGCACAACCATGATGAGTATTGGCGATTTGAGCAATGTCTGGGTTGAAGCCGAAGTCTTTGAGCGTGATGCAGCGTCGGTAACGGTTGGTTTGCCTGTGCACATGACCTTAGATTATCAGCCAGCGCGCGCATGGCATGGTGAGGTTGATTACATTTATCCAACCCTTGATGGAAAAAATCGCACGCTACGTGTACGTCTACGTTTTGAAAACAAAGATGGTGTGCTCAAGCCAAACATGTATGCGCAGTTGAAAATAAGCGGTAAAGCAAAACAAAATAGCATTCTTACACCAATCGAGTCTGTTATAAGAACGGGCAAACAAAACCGCGTGGTCTTAGCTTTGGGTGATGGGCAGTTTAAGTCTATTGCCGTGCAAATTGGCCAAGTCTATCAAGATCAAATTGAAGTATTAGAAGGTCTCAATGAAGGCGATATCGTCGTTACATCTGCGCAATTCTTGATTGACTCTGAATCGAGTAAATCATCTGACTTTAAACGCATGGAGTTTGCTGAAGAGCCAGCTTCTGTGTGGGCTGAAGGGGTGGTCACCGCAAAATCTGACGCAGAGCAGAGTGTGACAATCGATCATGCGCCAGTTGAAGCATGGCAATGGCCGCAAATGGTGATGGATTTTGATGTGCTTAACCAAGCTGACTTTGATGCGCTAGAAGTAGGTCATAGTTTACATTTTGAGATCACCAAACAAGATGACGGCAGTTACCCGGTTTCAGCAATTCATATTATGGGTAAAGTTGAAGTCGCAGCGCCAGATACGCAAGCCACCGTAAATGGTGTGATCAATGCCATTGATTTTGACGTTCGTGTTATCAATATCAGTCGCGAAGCCATTGAAAAGTGGGGCAGAGGGCCTGCAACGATGGACTTTGAGGTCATCGATGAGCTGGATATTTCAACGTTCAAAGCGGGTGATAATATCGAATTTACTTTTGATACCGCACAAGACTTTAAAGTCATCGCCATCAACAAAATAGCCGATGAAAAGGCTATGCAGGATGGTGATATGCCGATGAACGAACACGCACACCACTAATCACGAGGAGGCAATATGATCGCAGCAATTATTCGCTGGTCTATCAGCAACCGCTTCTTCGTAGTGCTGATGAGTTTAATTTTGGTTGGTGCAGGGTTGTTCTCGTTAAAGAACACCCCTGTTGATGCCATTCCCGATTTATCTGATGTACAGGTGATTGTAAAAACCAGTTACTCCGGTCAATCACCGCAAGTGGTACAAGATCAGGTGACTTTCCCGCTTACTACCGCCATGTTATCGGTGCCAGGTGCGCAAACGGTACGAGGTTACTCCTTCTTTGGCGACTCTTACGTTTATATTATTTTCGACGATAAGACCGACTTGTACTGGGCACGTTCAAGGGTACTGGAGTATTTAAGCCAAGTTGCTCCAAGCTTACCCAGTAGTGCAAAACCTCAATTAGGCCCTGATGCCACTGGCGTGGGTTGGGTGTATTTGTACGCATTGGTTGATAAAACAGGTAAACATGACATTAGCCAACTGCGCAGTATTCAAGATTGGTTCTTAAAATACGAATTGCAATCTGTAGCAGGTGTCTCAGAAGTCGCGGCAGTTGGCGGTATGGTGAAGCAGTACCAAGTACAAGTCGACCCAGATAAGCTGCGCGCCTATGGTATTCCGTTAAATCACGTCCAAACAGCATTACAGCGGGGCAACCAAGAAACAGGCGCATCGGTGCTTGAAATGGCTGAAGCGGAATATATGGTTACCGCGACGGGCTATATTCAAAGTGTGCAAGATATTCTGCAAATTCCATTAGGTGTGAATGAAAAAGGCGTGGCGCTTACCATTGCCGATGTGGCCGTGGTCAATCTGGGTCCGCAAATGCGCCGCGGTGTTGCAGAGCTGAACGGTGAAGGCGAAGTGGTTGGTGGCGTTGTGGTGATGCGCTTTGGCGAAAACGCCAAAACAACCATTGATGGCGTGAAAGCTAAATTAGAATCGCTAAAAGCGGGCTTGCCTGAGGGCGTTGAAATTGTCACTGTGTATGACCGCTCAGCTTTAATCGATAGAGCAGTCGATAATCTCTGGGGTAAACTCACCGAAGAATTGATAGTTGTAGCCCTGATCTGTGCAGCTTTCTTGTTCCATTTGCGTTCTTCAATTGTGGCAGTGATAAGCTTACCTATGGGGATTTTAGTTGCCTTTATTGTTATGTATTTTCAAGGGATTAATGCCAACATCATGTCGTTAGGCGGCATTGCGATTGCCATCGGTGCGATGACAGATGGTGCCATTGTAATGATTGAAAACATGCATAAACACATGGAAAAGACCCCACTTACCGATGAAAACCGTTGGCAAGTGGTGGGCAAAGCCGCCAGTGAAGTAGGGCCAGCGTTATTTTTTAGCTTGCTGATTATTACCGTGAGCTTCTTACCAGTATTTATTCTTGAAGCACAAGAAGGGCGCATGTTCGCGCCGCTTGCGTATACCAAAACCTATGCCATGGCAGCGTCTGCCGGTTTAGCGATCACCCTAGTACCTGTTTTAATGGGCTACTTTATTCGCGGTAAGGTACTACCTGAGTGTAAAAACCCGCTGAATAGATTACTGATTACGATCTATATGCCAGTTCTGAAAGGCGTTTTACGTTTTCCAAAAACCACAATCTTAGCGGCGATTGCAGTTACAGTAGTTGGCTTTTATCCACTAGATAAGATCGGCAGCGAGTTTATTCCGCCTTTAGATGAAGGTGATTTAATGTATATGCCAACGACATATCCGGGCATTTCGATTGGTAAAGCCAGAGAGCTGTTGCAGCAAACTGACAAGCTTATTCGAACTATTCCTGAGGTTGAGAACGTATTTGGTAAAGTGGGCCGTGCTGAAACCGCCACCGATCCTGCGCCGCTTACAATGATCGAAACCTTTATTCAGTTAAAACCCAAATCACAGTGGCGTGAGGGCGTGAACACTGAGAGTTTGAAAAAAGAGCTGGATGCATTGGTGAAATTACCCGGTGTGACCAATGCTTGGGTTATGCCAATCAAAACTCGTATCGACATGCTGGCAACGGGCATTAAAACACCTGTAGGCATAAAAGTGGCAGGGCCAGATCTCGATGTTATTCAAGATATTGGTCAACAGCTCGAAACGCTTTTACCTAAACTGGACGGCACGGCGTCAGTATATTCAGAGCGCGTTGCTGGTGGTCGTTATATCAAGGTTGATATCAATCGTATCAAGGCGGCCCGTTATGGTTTAAATATCGCCGATGTACAGCAAGTGGTTGCAACAGCCATTGGGGGAATGAATGTAACCCAAACCGTTGAAGGGCAAGAGCGTTATCCGGTGAACTTGCGTTATCCGCAAGACTACCGTAATTCACCTGAGCAATTAGCGCGAATGCCGATGGTGACGCCGACAGGCCAGCGTATTGCATTGGGTGATGTCGCGCATGTTTATATCGAAAATGGTCCGCCGGGTATCAAGAGCGAAAACGCCCGTTTAAATGGTTGGACATATATTGATATTGAAGACATTGATGTCGGCAATTATGTTGAAAATGCCAAAGCGTTACTTACCAAAGAGCTTGAGTTACCTGCTGGCTATTCAATTAATTGGGCCGGGCAGTATGAGTACATGGAGCGTGCCAAAGAGAAGCTGAGCTATGTTGTGCCATTAACGCTGGCCATTATTATCATCTTACTTTACCTAAACTTCAGGCGTTTGAGCGAAGTCGTGGTGATCATCGCAACATTGCCGATGGCGATGATCGGTGGATTATGGCTTATGTATCTCGAAGGTTTTAATTTCTCGGTTGCTGTTGGCGTTGGTTTTATTGCTCTGGCTGGTGTTGCTGTAGAAATAGGTGTGATCATGTTGGTGTATTTGAATCAAGCACTGCTAGATTTAAAAGATGAACACAAAGCCAAAGGCACAGCCATTGGTAAATCTGATTATTTAGAAGCCATTTTACATGGCGCAGGGTTACGTGTTCGACCTGTGATGATGACAGTGGCAACCATCATTATAGGCTTGTTACCGATTTTATATGGCGATGGCACAGGCTCTGAAGTGATGAGTCGAATTGCAGCACCTATGGTCGGCGGAATGTCGAGTGCGGTGCTGCTTACTTTGATTGTCTTACCAGCGGTTTATTGTTTAATGAAAACAGGTGAGGTCAAAAAGTTTAATGAAAAGTTAGGATCACCTAGGCGTTTGCAATAACAAAGTAGGTATGGTTTTATAGCTAGAGATTAAAAAAGGAACAATTTTTAATCTCTAACAACATTCTATAAAAATAATTTATAAGGAATCATTATGAAAACTTTACTAACGAGCTTTGTTGCAGCCATGACAATGGGTATATCTGTGTCGGCTTCTGCATACACTAATTCTTTCCCTGAATATTACGGCCATATTTCATGCCATAAGCCTGTTGCAGGCAATCCATTTAACATTTTATGGAGTAAGCAATTAAGCTCTTGGGAAGAGGGCGATGTGCTAATTTCCCTTTGTAAATCACAAGGTGGTTTTGCAGCAGATCACAGAACTTGATTTTAACCGAGTATAAAAAAGAGAGTTCAACCTAGGGTTAAACTCTCTTTTATATGATTACAGTTTAAATCATTAAATGCCTTAAGTTTTGATTTTCTTCCAGCAAATTTAAAACTGATAAGATACACTTAAGCGTATATCACGGCCAGGCTCATACATACCTTTTAATGTTTCATAGCCCTTACCAAACTTACTAAAGTCGCCAACACTGCCGTGGCTTCGGTATGTTTCGTTAAATAAGTTTTGAATAGAAAGGTCAAAACGAAACTGCTCAGTTGGTTCGTAACGTGCGTATACGTCAACTAAGTTGTAGCCTTCTTTATCGATGCTACCTAGCTCATCTACCCAGCCTAATTCTAAAGAGCGGTGCATTACTTCGATATCATTTAAATCCGCAACATACTTAAAATTAAAGCCTGTTTTGATGCTATCTGTTACTTCATAATTAAAGTTGATATTCAGTGCGTCACCTACAGCATTACCAAGTCCACCATACTCATAGGCATTAATATCTACGTTATTGCGAATGACTTGCTTTTTGCCGCCTTCTACTGAACTATCAGGCCAAATAAATGGCATATTATTTAGTACAACATCGTTATGGTTAAAGCTTATTAACACATCAAATTGATTTGTTTGGTAGCCTGCAACAAGTTCAACACCTTTGCTTTCTAAGTCGCCGATATTTTCGTAAAAAACGCCTTCACGACCTTTGAATTTATCGAATACCACACCATTGATAGTACTCTGGTAAACAGATGCTTCGAATAGCCATGTGCCATCGTTGTATTCAAGGCCAAGCTCAATGTTTTCTACCTCTTCAGGCGCGAGTTCAGGATTGTCGTTTACTTCACCTGCGGTAAATGCATCAGCAACTTGGCGGCCTCTCAAGGCTTCTGCATAGCCTGCGCTCAAGGTAATGTTTTCAGCTAATGTGTATTTAAATCCGATGTTTTTACTAAAGCCGTCTTGTTTTTTAACTGAAAAGTCTTTGCTCTTTGTGACAGGGTTACCTTGCGCATCATGCTCAACAACCCATTTGCCATCAACTTTAACCCAGTTTGCTTCAAGACCTGTGTGGTCTAGCTCATAGGCGTCATAACGTACACCAAAGCTGAGTAATAGGTCAGGAGTAATTTGCCAATGGTCCTGAGCATACACACCAGTCACAGTACCGTCTTCGTTTGCTTTGCCGCCAAATGCTTCGTATGACTCAGAATTAACTTCATCATTCTTTTGTTCAATACCATAGGTTAGAACGTGATCGCCTAGGTCACTGGTATTTCTAATATCGAAACCTGTGGTCTTAATACCTGCATTCCAAGTGTAAAGCTCGCGCTTTAAAGAAGACTCAGTTGAGTAAAGCGTGGTTTCTAAGTTAACGAATTCGTTTAAATAAAGCGCATGGTTTAGCACTAAAGTTTCACGATCTGACCATGTTTTGAATAGTGGTGCGTCAATGGTTTGAACCCAGTTTGTTTGCTTACCAAACTCGCCTTCTTCTTCGCGTGTTTCGTAACTTACAGTGATAAATTGGCTGTCACTAATTTCGGCATCTACTTTAACAAAGCCCAGAGTTTGATCTGAGCCTGTTCCAGGGATCAAATCACCTTCGCCATCTTCCATATTGTCTCGGCTGACATTTACATAAGACGCTAACACGTTCACTGAATCAGTAACACGACCATATAATGCAACACTTTGCTTGTTGCCATCGTTAGAGAAAATACTCGCTTTTGCCAATCCACCAAACTGCTCATCCGCATCTAATAAGTCGTTTGCAGTTTTTGTTTTAAAACGAATGGCACCACCGACTGCGCCACTGCCAGCTGTTGCTTCACCAGCACCCGCTTGTACTTCAACACTACGTAATAATTCTGGCTCAATTGACACACGGCCGACGTGGTGGAAAAGCGTACTAGTTTGTGGCGCGCCATCAACAGTGATGTTCATCATCGAGTCTTCTAAGCCACGTACAAATACCTTTTGTACAATACCGAGTGAACCGCCAACCGTAATAGAAGGGGTCGCTCTAAAGATATCTTCTAAATCATTGGCTTGGTAATTATCTAATTGCTCAGGCGTAATTTCTGAGTTGGTTGTTGCACCGACAACGACAATTTTTTCAATGTCTTTGTTGTCAGTGTCTTTTTCGGTTGCAAGGGCTTGAGTACTCAATAAGCCGGCAATAAGGGTAGATAGTATTTTTGTTTTGAACACAGGAGTCGCTTTAAAAGTCATGGGACATCTCTAATTACTGATATTTTCTAAATCAGAATTATTCCTATTTGCAATTGTGATTGGTAGTACTTTTACAACTGTTACATTTGCAACTTTGGAATGGTGATTTTAACGCTGAGGCCGCCGCCTTTTTGATTAAGGGCATAGATATTTGCACCAACACTTAAAAGGTGACGTTTAGCCAATGCTAACCCTAAGCCAAAGCTGTCACTTTCAGCCATTCTGCTGTCGTCAACTCTAAAGAAGGGTTCGAAGATTTTATCTAGCAAGTGCTCAGGGATCCCAGGACCCGAATCATTGATTTCTAGTAGGTAATGATCTTGCTGTTGTGTGAGTCTAACCGAAACGGTTTCTTTGCATGGCGTGTACTTTAGGGCGTTGCGAAGTACGTTTTCTATCGCTGGGCAGAGTGCTTTATGACTTGAGTCAGAGATCACTGCAGAATTCGGTAGTTCACTCTCTATGAACTTACAGGCGAACTCGAATCTGGCGTCTTCAATCAAGACATCGAGTAAATCAACTAACTCTACTTGTTCCTGCTTGATTTTGGGCTGTTCATTTTTGAGCCAAGCAAAAGTGAGGGTATTCTCAACAAGTTTTCTAATTTGCTTAGATTCCCTTGAAATACGTTCTAAATGCTGTGAGCTATTACTCGAGTCAAAGTTCTCAACGGCAATATCTAAACGAGTTAATGGCGTTCGCAACTCATGAGATAAGTCAGCTATGAGTTGCCTTTGATTCTCGATAAGCTCTCCAATTCTTGATGCCATTGAATCAAACGTATTGGCAAGGTGAGACAACTCATCATCACGTTTAGCAAAGTGTTGGCCGACTCGAACTGATAAGTCACCCTTGCTGAATGCGAGGGTGGCATTATCGAGGCGGTGTAATGGCGTAATAATGTGCCTATATAGAATCAAGGTGAGTAATATTAGTAGCGCCATCGGAATAACTATCTGTAGAGCAAATTTCGTTGTTAACCAATGCGTGCCCGGTCGCATTCGCTCAGGTAATCGAATTAGAAAACTGGCGCCATACTCTTGAAAAGGCAACTCCATAATCGGGTTATCAGAAAAGTAGAGGTGGATCTTCCAATCAATGCTGCGCCCAAAATGATAATAACCAACGATGTCTTTATCGTAAGGTTTACCCGCAAATTGCTCAGCTTTAAAACCGACCACAGACACCCACACGTTCTCTTGTTGCTCTATGTCTTGAAGGTACTTTTGTAATCCAACAAAGTCCTTTTGAACGTAATATGACTCTGCTTTTTCGCCCCAAGCCCTTAACTCAGCTCTATGCTCAGCTTTTATAAAGCTCATTTTCTCTTCGGTTTTTAAGGTAATGGTGTGAACCAAATAGAAAAATGTCACTAGGCCTGTTGCAAGGATAAAAAACAGCTTCCAGAAAATCTTACGTTTCATTTAAAACAGTACCCTTTGCCATGGACTGTTTGTAAGCGATCCCCTTGCCAACCGGCTTCATTAAGCTTGCGCCTTACACGGCTTAAATGCATGTCGATGCTGCGGTCGTATGCCCCCAGTTTTTTATTTAATACAGCTTCGTGCAACTCCGCTTTTGGGATAATAACGTTTTGCTTACTAAGCAGGTTCCACAATAATTTAAATTGTATGGGGGTAAAATCTAAAAGTACATCATTAAGGTGTACTTGCTGTGTGTTCACATTTATAGATAAGCCATCAAAGTGCATATGTTCTTGGCTGCTACTTTCTATGTCGGGCTTGGCACGGCGTAATAGACTTTCAATACGAAGAAGTAATTCTTGACTGTTAAAAGGTTTGGCGACATAGTCATCAGCCCCATGAGTAAATCCCAATATTCGCTCTTCTTCAGCGCCTTTGGCCGAAACCATGATCACGGGGATCTGACTTACTTGTCTTAATTGTTTAAGCAGAGTGACTCCATCAAGTTTTGGCAGCATTTTATCGAGTAATACGAGGTGATGTTGCTCCGATTTGGCTTTATTAAAACCATGTTCCCCATCAAAGCATTGTTCAACGAGGTAGCCTGCTTTTTTCAGTAAGTCTGATAAATAATTGCTGAGTGTAATGTCGTCTTCAATGAGGAGAATAGAGGTCATGGAATATATTATTGCAAATAGTAACTGTTATTATTTGCAATAATAAGCTTGTCAGACGGATGTGTAAATCATTATGTTCCTTTCTTGGGGTAGTTTTAGAAGGTTAACTAAATCAAAAATAGCATTTAAAACATACTGTTAATATTTTTACTCGAGTTTGTTTAGATGTGAGTTATCTGAGGGTAATTAGATAACTTGCTCAGTTACAGTGAGGTCGTTAGACTAACCGCGATTTTGATTATGCAGGATAATGTTGTGGAATTAACAACTTGGCTAAGCTTAGCCACTATTTGCGCAATAGGCGCTATGTCACCGGGTCCGAGTCTGGCTGTCGTATTACGTCATTCTTTATATAACAGTGCAGGGCATGGCATCGCAGCAAGTGTTGCACACGGTGTTGGCGTTGGTATCTATGCTGCGTTATCTATAGCAGGTTTAGCAAGTTTAATTACCCATTTTCCTATCGTATTTCAAACGCTGGTTTACGCAGGCGCTGCGTATTTAGCGTATATGGGATATAAAATTTTGACCAGTAAGTCTTCAGGCCTAGATGTTGCTCAATCGAGTGCAACGAGTTATAAGCAAGCCGCGCAAGATGGCTTTGCCATTGCTTTCTTAAACCCTAAGCTTGCTATCTTCTTTATCGCCTTGTTTTCACAATTTATACAACCAGAAGCCATGACGCTCACTGTCGCCATATTAATGTGCGGCACTGTATTGGCTATTGATACTGCGTGGTACTTCTTTGTATCGGTTGCCAGTGCCAAAGCAAGAGAGAAGTTTGATTTAACTAAAAAACAAGCTGTGATTGATAAGTTACTAGGTACTGCGTTTTTATTACTTGCAGCAAGAGTGTTGTACCAGCAGTTGGTGGCCTAGAAATTGAAACCGAGCATTTTTGATATGCTCGGTTTCTTCGTGATTAAAATTTTAATGCTTAATCAGGGTAAGCTTCCATAATCTTTCTAACTTCATCCATATTATTGACAAAAGCATCGACTAAGTCAGGATCGAAATGTTGTCCTTTTTCTTCTTCAAGTTTCTGTAAAACATCTTGAGATGGCCAAGCTTCTTTATAGCAGCGAGAATGTGATAAGGCATCGAATACATCTACAAGTGCTACAATACGGCCATAGATATGAATATCTTCACCTTTCAAACCATTCGGATATCCAAGCCCGTTAAACTTTTCGTGGTGCTGACCAGCTACAATAGCTGCTGCTTTTAATGTTGGACGTTTCGAGCGAGCAAAAATTTCATGGCCAATATTTACATGCGTTTTCATAACCTCAAATTCTTCTTCGGTGAGCTTACCTGGTTTTAAAAGAACAGAATCAGGAATAGCAACTTTGCCAACATCGTGCATTGGGGAGGCCATGTATAGTTCTTGCGCTTGCTCTTCAGGTAAGCCAATCCAAAGTGCTAAAGCTCGAGATAAGTGCGCTACACGCCTAACATGATTAGCGGCTTCTTTTGAGCGACTTTCGACTACTTCGCCTAAGGTTTCTATAATTTCTGATTGAGTTTCAAAGATCTCTTTATCAAGCTCTAAATTATCAAAAGCGACTGAAATATTATTAGAAAAAAGTTCAAGCAACTTCTTATCCAATTCATCTATTTGATTAATTCCCTCTAAGTAAATGAGGTTTACTCCTGCATTAATTGTCTCAAAATAGCCGACAAAGCAATCATTCTCAATGACACTTTTACGGCTATTACAGGCGTTCTCAATCATTGCTTGAATATTTTCAGGTGGCTCTACAAGGTTGCCCTCTTTCGGACAATAAGCACCAGTACCTGCTAGAAATTGAAGTTCATCGTCGATTCTTCTTACAGCAAAGTTGTTTTTATTTTTTGCTGTTGATTTATCTGCATGAAGAAGTGCTGCTATCTGTACTAATAAGCCACTAGCAAACTCTTGAATGGAGCGAATACGAAATAAACTCGCTGTTGAGTCAATAACTCTCTCTAGACCTTCTCGGTGATTTTCTAGCTTTTTTCGAGCAAGCTCTATATCTTGAATGTCTCTAAAACCACGCAAACCAGTATATACAACGGTAAATAGTTTATCACTGCTCAAACTTGTTTTGTCTTTATAATCATTTATATCGTAATTAGTGATCACCGTTCTCTCTGGTGCTTGGCCAGGTTGGCCCGTTCGTAAAATAATTCGTATAAAATGATTATCTAGCTCTTCTCGGATGAACTTCGCAACTTTTAAACCAGCATCGTCCGTTTCCATTACTACATCTAGTAAAACGAGTGCTATTTCGTTCTGAACAGAGAGAATTTTCTTTGCTTCTTCTCCACTGTATGCACTAATAAATTCAAGGCTTCTTTCGTCAAACTCGAACCGGTTCAAAGTTAATTTCGTTACAGCATGAACATCAGGCTCGTCATCAACGATTAGAACCTTCCATGGTGCTTTGCGCGCCTCTTTCGGCTTAGAAGATTTCTTAAATAAGCCCATTCTCTTCACCTTCTGAGTTTATTTTAATATCAATAGGTACATTTATTATGAACTTTGTACCTTTATCTAAATCACTTTTGACACTTATAGTGCCATGCATTTTTTGTCTAACTATATTGAAGACCACATTCATACCAAGGCCTGAGCCACCATTGGCACGATTAGTGGTGTAAAAAGGCTCAAATATTTTATTGACGGTTTCTTGAGTCATTCCTTTTCCATCATCAATAAACTCAAAAATTAAGCTTTCTTCTTTAGTATAGAAGTTTAATTCTACTTTTCCTTCTGACTGAGGTGCGTAAGCATGTATCAGCGTATTCTGAATCAAGTTTGTAAAAATTTGCGCCCAAGAACCAGGGTAATTATTAATGATTAATGGTGCTGATTCAGCATTGACCTCAAAGACAACTTTGGTTTGTTTAAGCTTGTTTTTAAGGCTAACCATGGTTTCATTTAAATATTGAATGATGTCAAATTGTCGGATTTCTTCGGCTGATTGATCAACTGCAACAAGTTTAAAGCTTCTAATTAAATCAGCCGCACGTTGTAAGCTGTTTTGTATCGTACTGGATAACTCTTGAGATTCATTAATAAATCTTGTGAAGTCATCTTCTTCTAGTTCACCTTCATCAAATAACTTGGCGACTTCTTTTACTGTTATTTGAAAGTGAGAAATACCTGTTAAGCTGAGTCCAATTGGCGTATTTATCTCATGTGCAACACCAGCAACAAGCCCACCTAAAGCAGCCATTTTCTCTGATTCAATCAGTTGAGATTGAGCGTTTTTGAGCTCCGTGAGTGATTTAGCTAATGCTAATTCTGATTCATGCCTGACTTCTATTTCATTTTCAAGCTGGGCGTGTTGCTCGTTAAGTTGAGTGATTGATTCTTGTAGCTCTTGAGTTCTTTTTTCTACAATTCTTTCAAGGTCTTTATTTAATGCATCCAAGCTCGCAAATGCTTCAGAAGTTTTTTTAATCATCGAGTTAAGTGCAAATTGTAAAGTACCCAGTTCATCTTCATGGTTCTTTGCAACACTGATCATGGAATTGTCTAAGTTATTAGGATTTATTTCGCTTGCTTGTTTAGCTAATTGTCCCAGTGGAGTCGTTAAGAGCATTTTAAAAGCAACTGAAATCAATAAAAAAACTGCGGCTGTTTTTATCGCTGCATTGACAGCAAGAAGCACAATACTTTGCCGGATGCTGTTAAAAATAAAATCGGTATCTGAGTAAAAGGTTACCTTTCCAATTTCAGTTATTGTGTCTTTGACAGAAATGGTCAGAGGAAATGCATGAGAAATAAGGGCATTGTCTTGAGATTTGTTATTTGAGGTAATTCCTATATTTACAATAGATTCATTTTGATCTGTGTTGATTATAATTCCAGTGATGTGAGGCAATCCTATAATGCTCTTTGCTTTAGTGCTAAGTTGTTCATAATCTAAGTTCAACAAATCAGAAGCTAGAATATGCTTAAATGTATTTTCAGAGGCTTCAAATACAGTGTAAACCTCCTCATGTGCATGACGATATTCAACGTAAATATGAATAGCTGTCACTATTAAAGTCAGCATTAAATAGATCGATAGAACAATACTGAGAAACTTAATTGATATAGATCTGACCAATTTTTACCCCAATAGCGACATTAAATGTGTAGTTAACTGTATTAAATTTAGTCATGCTTATCGTGCTGGGCAAGTTTTGTTCAAATTAATGAAAGAGATACAAGTTTGCTAGGTTCATACTCGCTCTCGATTTATTGCTTGCAATTCTTAAAGTTTTAATTAAGCAGGTAGGTTGTGACTTTACTTGGCTGGCTATTTTCTACTTCTATTATCTAGAGTGGTATCCGGCACCATTGGGATCCGATGAAGTAGACCTTAATTTGGTGATACTCATGATTACTCTATTGGACTATCAAAGTCAGTTTACAGCAAAATAAATAAACCTCTCTCGATTAATTTTTCTTCTTATATAATTTAAGGTAGAGCGTCTAAATTGGCGTACTTTCCTATATTCTTAAATAAAGAGCTATTAATTTATCGAGTATTCGAAATTTATCTTCGTAAGATTGAGAGCTTTAAAAGTAAAATATGTAAAAAACTTAAAAGGATTAGTTTGTGCCTAGGTGATTATTGGCCTGATAGCGGTATTATCTAGAGGCAGGTTTAGATGTGCCAAGTAATATTCTATAAAAGGCCATGTTTAGACAAGCTCATGCTGGTTGTTTTAATGCGTTTTTTGGGATTATAAACTACATAAATAGAAAGCTTTTTAAACATCTGTCTGAGTTAAATAGTTCGTTCTTTTTTGTCACTAGGTTAATTAAAATAGATTAAAGGTAGTTATCTAAGTCTATGTCAATTTCTTCGCAGTCAGCACGATATTTGGGTAAGCTAATATCGAGTCGAGTGTATTTACATTCTTCACTAATAATTTTTATAGTGCCATTTAGAGATTGTGTGATGATTAAATAAACGATATGCATACCTAACCCAACTTTACCTTTAATTCGATCTGTGGTGTAAAAGGGTTCAAAAATCTGGTTTATCTCGTCTTTACAAATACCGGTGCCATTATCAGAAATAGACAAGTACAATTTATCGTCATCACTTTCTATCGCTATTTTTACTTGTTTGAGATCTTGCTTTACAAGCCCATGTTCGATTGCATTTTCAATAATGTTGCTTAGTGCTTGAGTGAGTAAATTGACATCAGTGTCTATCTCACATTCGTCTCCATCAATAATAAATTCGACATCTTGGTTTAATTCTGAAATAGGTAAATAAGCGAATTCAATCAGTGATTTAATTTCGACCCCTTTTTGCGGACTAACATTTAGAGAGCTATTTACTTGCTTAAATGTTTCAATCAAATTGACTGCTTTGTCGAGATTTCTATCTATTAGTAAGTCGGCTTCTTTGCAAGATGATATAAATTCTTTCAAATCGTCAGCGCTTAATACTCCCTTTTTAAAGAGTTGCTCGAGATTTTCTAGAGAATATTTAGATAAACTATGGCTAGTGATAATTATGCCAAGTGGTGTATTGATTTCATGCGCAACACCAGAGATCATTCTGCTAAGTGAGCTAATTTTTTCAGCTTCAATTAATTTTCTTTGATTAACCGATATAATTTCTGCCATCTCATTAAATGTCTTTGCTAAGTCACCAAATTCATCTTTAGATAGGTCATCAATCCGAGTATCTAAATCTCCTTTGGCTAATGTCATTGCTTTTTGTGAGTAATCTCTCAAAGTTGCTTTAAGCTGAAGATAAATGCCATAAACAAAATAAATTACAACCAGATATAACAAGAGTGTGACAACTAGCAATGCAAAAAATTTAAACCTTTGCTCAGCGCATCGAATCTCTAAACGCGTTTCAACATACTCTAAAACTTGAGCGTCAAACTTACGCATTCTGTTTATTTCATTCGAATAAAAATCCAAATATTCTCTCCAAGTTGGAAGTGTATCTGGCTCATCCAATATTTGTTCATAAGTGTAATTTAGTAGTTTTTGAGAACTGTTTAGCTGCTCTTGCAGGCCATTTTTAATGTTAAAATCTTTATTGAGGTACACAGAGATGTGAGTAGATGCGTAATTATTTAATGCTATGTTGTCTTCTGCTTGAGCCGCGAACTTTTCTAACGTGTGATATGTGTAACTATCGATACTGGGCATACTCAGAGCATAAGCCCCTGTAGCACGAAGAAAGCCGATATTTTTATAAATTTTAGGTGTTTCATTAACAAAGTTGTTGATAAGGTAGAAATTGACAGGGTTATCGTCATGAATAAGGGCACTTTCAAATGTGATGATCTTTGCCAAAAGTTGAAGCTCAAGTACCACTTTATCAAAATGAAGAAACTGTGATTCAATCCCCCCACGCATAATCGCTTCGGTTTGATTCGATTGCTGCCACTCAGCTTTGACATTTTCAATTTGTGTTCGGATCATATTGCTGTTTGTTTTTTGCTCAGATAAGCTAGTGGACAACAATTTGATTTTCTCTGTTATTACTTCTTTTTCTTTTGAAACGAATTTAATTAAATGTTCATCTAAATTCACTTCTTGTAAAACAGCATGATCTCGAAAATCCTGTATTTGATAAATGGTGGTGATGAGTGTCTCAAGAGAATTGACGCCGTGTATTTCTTTTTGAGTTTTTTGAATATTTTTATTGGTATCGATTAAAAGAACAATCAACAGAAACAGTAAAGGAATAGAGAGCATGGCAATGATAGCCATAAACTTATGAGCAAATGACATTTGCTTACTGACATTAATTGCAATATCAAAAAAGCGACTTTTCACAATAAATTCGTATAAAGTTATTAGCTAATTCTAAAAGCATAGGTCAGTTATAAATAGTTTCAACACAGTTTTTATAACCACAGCTGAGAAGAAAATAATATTTTGCTAGGCGATTAACTAAATTGTGCTTCAATACACTCAACTAATGCTTTTAACCCTTTCCCTTTATTTACTACTTTCCAGGCAATATTTAATGATTGCGGTACTGATGGCTCTGCCAAGGTGAGTGTTTTTAATGTACCTGATTTAATCTGAGCACCTATTTGATCAATTGGTAAAAAGCCAACACCGACACCTGCCTCAATGGCGCAGATTTTCTGTTGTAAATTGCTAACGTATAAATGCTTTGAGCCTTCAATGATGTTTGAGGACTTTGCAATGACATTTCGGCTAGAATCGTGCACAACCACAGTGCGATATCTAAAAATGTCAGATGACTCTATCGTTCTGCTTAGCTCATGAAGCGGGTGCTCTGTCGCTGCAACAAAAACACTATGGTACTCAGTCAGCGTCTTTGCTCGTATACCTTGCTGCGCTGGAATAGGATCTGATGCACCGATCACCAAATCAACTTCATCTTCTATTAATGCTTCCCAAGTGCCGTTTAACACTTCTTCTTTAAAGTCTAGTTCGATGTTTTCGTGCTCAGCTAAAAATGTATGACAGGCTTTAAATACTTTGTGTTCATCGACAATGGTATCAATGGCGATACGTATTTTGGGCTCCCAACCGTGAGCGATTGTCTGTGTTTGCTCAGTCAATTTGCCTACAGCGAGTAATACTTTGCGGCCTTCTTCAAGAAGATGCAGGCCTGCTGGGGTTAGCACTGAGCGTCTACCTTGGCGCACAAATAAGGTCACGCCCAATTGTTCTTCGAGTTTTTGCACAATATACGAAATAGCTGATGGAACTTTATTAAGTTGCTCAGCAGCACTGGCAAAACTGCCACGTTGGTCAATGGCATCGAGTACCAGTAAAGCTTCTAATGTAAGAGGGGAGTGCTGCATACCAGTTAAAAATACATTTAAGTTTATTGTTCAAATATTTTGAACTAACTTGTCAAATTCTGCCAGTTATTTGTTTGCTAATGCTTACCTATAATGAACTCACTTCTTCAGAGAAACACAATTAACTAAACTTAAGAGAGCAGCAAAATGAACACATCAACTTTACTAAACGTACTAAAAACTGACGAGCAACTATCAGCTTTACCACTTCGCGTAGTCGCAGGTATTTTATTTATTGCCCATGGCGCACAAAAGTTATTTGCTTGGTTCGGTGGCTATGGCCTTGAAGGCACTGGCCAATGGATGGAGTCAATCGGCTTAGCGCCGGGCTATTTAATGGCACTTATGGCGGGAAGCGCAGAGTTCTTCGGCGGAATTTTTTTATTAGTCGGCTTACTTACTAGACCAACTGCTGTTGCACTTGCTTTTACTATGCTGGTGGCCATTTTTGCAGTGCATTTCCAAAACGGTTTATTTATGTCGAACAATGGGTATGAATTTGCGTTGTCACTGTTTGCTATCAGCGTTGCCTTGGTATTCCAAGGTGGTGGTAAGTTTTCGCTAGACCGTGTTTTAACGACTAAGTTGACGAGCCAAGGTAAAGCGCAGCTTCAAACTGCCAGTAACTAAAGTCGAAATATAAGTTCGAAAAATGATAAAGCGCAAAAATTAAAGTAAAGAAGTCACCGCTCATATGTGACTTCTTTAAAGCAAAAAATTTAAGCATTGAGAGGATTTATTATGGGTTTATTACAAAATGGCAAATGGGTTGATAAGTGGTATGACACCAAAGAAAGTAAAGGTGCATTTAAACGCCAAGACAGTAAATTTCGAAACAAGATTAGCACAGACAGTGATAACCCTTATCAACCTGAAGCTGGCCGTTATCACCTTTATGTTTCTTTAGCGTGTCCTTGGGCACACCGCACATTGATTTTTAGGGCGCTAAAAGGGCTTGAGTCTTTAATTGATGTCACCGTTGTACAAGCTCAAATGCTAGAAAATGGGTGGGAGTTTGATGATGAAAAAGACCCACTTTATGGCTTCAAATATGCCTATGAGCTGTATTTAAAATCAGATCCAAGTTATGAAGGCCGCGTCACGGTTCCAATCCTTTGGGATAAAAAGACCCAAACCATAGTCAACAATGAATCGGCGGAGATCATTCGTATTTTTAATACTTCGTTTAATGAACTCACTGGCAATACAGATGACTACAGTCCAGAAGCTTTATTACCTGAAATTGACCAGATGAATGCACGCATTTATGACACCATTAATAACGGCGTTTATAAAGCTGGTTTTGCAACGACACAAGAAGCGTATAACACAGCGTATGATGCTTTATTTGAAAGTCTAGATTGGCTAGAAGATCATTTAAGCAAAAATCGTTATCTAGTTAGAGAGCAAATCACCGAAGCTGATTGGCGTTTGTTCACGACACTTATCCGCTTTGATGCCGTGTATTTTGGTCATTTCAAATGTAATCGTACTCAATTGAAAGACTTCGAAAATATCAGCAATTATGTTCGAGAGTTGTACCAGGTGCCGAGAGTGAGTAACACCGTTGATATCGAATACACCAAGGAGCATTACTACGCGAGTCACAAGACCATTAATCCAACTGGGGTGATCCCAAATGGTCCTGAGTTAGATTTTAACGCGCCACATAATCGTGAAACTTTTTAAAACATTCACAGGTGCTACCGACTTTATGTCGGGTAAGCATTACTCACATAAAACGCGAAATAAATTCGCTGCTACCGAGGGGGTAGCACGGTAGCACCGACTTTATGTCGGGTAAGCGTTACTCACATAAGACGCGAAATAAATTCGCTGCTACCGGGTGTTTAGCACTGTAGCACCGACTTTACGTCGGGTAAGCGTTACTCACATAAGACGCGAAATAATTCGCTGCTACCGGGTGTTTAGCACGGTAGCACCGACTTTACGTCGGGTAAGCGTTACTCACATAAGACGCGAAATAAAATTCGCTGCTACCGGGTGTTTAGCACGGTAGCACTGACTTTATGTCGGGTAAGCGTTACTCACATAAGACGCGAAATAAATTCGCTGCTACCGGGGGGTTAGCACGGTAGCACCGACTTTACGTCGGGTAAGCGTTACTCACATAAGACGCGAAATAAATTCGCTGCTACCGGGGGGTTAGCACGGTAGCACCGACTTTACATCGGGTAAGCGTTACACGCAGGAAACGCGAAATAAATTCGCTGCTACCGAGGGGGTAGCACGGTAGCACCGACTTTATGTCGGGTAAGCGTTACTCATATAAGACGCGAAATAATTCGCTGCTACCGGGTGTTTAGCACGGTGGCACCGACTTTATGTCGGGTAAGCATTACTCACATAAAACGCGAAATAAATTCGCTGCTACAAGGCGTTTAGCACTGTAGCACTGACTTTATGTGGGGTAAAAGAGTGAACAGGAAAAATAAAAGTTAATGGCTAAACTTTTAGATTGTTTTTACTAAAAGGACTTTCTTAATGTTTTCAGCCGTAAATCTTCGAAAAGGCAGAGTATCAATCTCTGGAAGGTACTACGCAATCACTATAGCGACTCAAAATAGAAAACAAATATTCACCCAACTGCACGTTAACCAGCTTTTAGGTCAAGAAATATATAAACTTGAAGATAAACAATATGCTGAAGTGATTGCTTATACAATAATGCCAGATCATATTCATTTATTGATTAAACTGGGGGGCATTCTTGAATTGGGGCAAGTAATCAAATTTTTCAAAGGACGAACTGCGACTCTTTTAAGAAATACCGTAACAGGTAAGGTTTGGCAAAAAGGGTATTACGATACATGTATAAGGCGAGAAGAAGAGCTGTTAAATCAAGCTAGATATATTGTTACTAACCCATTGAGAAAAGGCTTGTGCGAACATGTATCAGAATATTCCTATTGGGATTGTATTTACTTAAATAACGCGAAATAAATTCGCTGCTACCGAGGGGGTAGCACGGTAGCACCGACTTTATGTCGGGTAAGCGTTACTCACATAAAACGCGAAATAAATTCGCTGCTACCGGGTGTTTAGCACGGTGGCACCGACTTTACGTCGGGTAAGCATTACTCACATAAGACTCGAAATAAATTCGCTCCTACCGGGTGTTTAGCACGGTAGCACCGACTTTACGACGGGTAAGCATTACTCACATAAAACGCGAAATAAATTCGCTGCTACCGGGTGTTTAGCACGGTAGCACCGACTTTACGTCGGGTAAGCGTTACTCACATAAGACGCGAAATAATTCGCTGCTACCGGGTGTTTAGCACGGTAGCACCGACTTTATGTCGGGTAAGCGTTACTCACATAAAACGCGAAATGAATTTGCTGCTACCGGTTGTTTAGCACTGCAGCACCGACTTTACGTCGGGTAATATTCTCAATTCCTTAATAAAAGATTTGCTAAATGTAAATTTTAGGTTAATAGTTTGTTTGTCCGATTTGGGGACAACTAACTGAAAGGAATAATCATGAACTTAAAACACACCGCATTAGCAACCTTGCTATGCAGCAGCACGGCATTTGCCGCTATTCCATATAAGAATGAGCAATACCAGTTCACTCAACCTAACGGTGAAGTGATAACACTAACACTCAATGGTAATAGCTATTACGCAGAGCAAAGAACGGCTGATGGTCGCCTCGTAGTTTTTGATAACGCATCAAAGGGAATAGCGTATGCCAAATTAAATGACGAGGGGAGCGAGTTAATCTCAACTGGCATCTTAGTCAGCACTAAAAATCAGTTGAGCATTCAAAGTGCTCAGCTTCGAACTCAACAAGCAGGGCTAAGCACCGAAGCCAAACAGCGTTTAGTTGAAGCGCAACAGCAGCGCATGCTGGGCGAGCATGTTGCACATACACACTCAGCACAATCACGCATGCAAACCACACAGGTCGATGCGCAAATATCAGGGCAGGTGAAAGGCCTTACCATTATTATCGACTTTCCTGATGAGCGTGGCACGATCAGTAAAGCCCAAATTGAGCGTTTTCTAAATGATGCCAATTACACCGAGTTTGGCAATGCACAATCTGTAAGAGGCTACTTCACAAAAGTGTCGGGTGGAAAGCTTGATTACACCAACACTGTCACGCAATACTACACGGCGAAAAAGAACAAAGCGTATTATGCCGACTCTAGCTTAAGCTCAACAGTTCGCTCACAAGAGTTGATAAAAGAAGCATTAGAGTGGCTTGAGTATCAACAAGGTTTTGACTTTTCGACACTCACTACCAACAGCAGTAAGCAAATTCGTGGTTTAAACATTTTCTATGCAGGTAATTCAGACAGCAGTTGGTCGAAAGGTTTATGGCCGCATATGGCGAGACTCAGTCCAAGATTTTGTGCCGACGGTGTGTGTACCGACCGCTATCAAATCACCGACATGCGCAGTAGCTTATCAATCGGCACCTTTGTGCATGAATCTGGGCACTTAATCACAAATTGGCCCGACTTATACGATTACGATGGCAGCTCAGAAGGCTCGGTCGCCAGTTTTGGTGTAATGGGATATGGCGCAATAGGGCAAACAAACCGCTTTAAACCAACCCCACCAGTCGCGCATTTTCGAGCAATCGCAGGCTGGGACACCGTTACTGAATTAAACCCAGCAATCAATGCAGACGCACCAAAAGGCACGCTCAGTCATACTTCAGGTTCTAATGCGTCATATAAATGGACAAACCCAAGTAATCGTAATGAAGCGTTTTATATCGAAGCCATTCATAAAAGCGAGCAGAACTCAGAGCAGCCAGATCAAGGGTTAGCAATTTGGCATGTCGATAGCTCCGGTAATAATTCAAATGAGTGGAAGCCCTATATTCAAATGGAGCACGCAGATGGTAATCGCGATCCAGAAAATAAACGTAATCGCGGTGATAGTTCGGACCTATTTGACTATGCAGGTGAGTTTTCAAACACTTTGCCTAATGCACTAACCTCAAGAGGCACTAATTCACTTTGGTGGAATGGCAGTGACTCGGGCTTAAACATTTCAAACATTAGTGCTGCAGCGCAAACCATCAGTTTTAAAGTAAATGAGCAAGTGATAGAACCGCCAAAAGGTACTGTTTACACAGGCTATTTAGCTAATAAACAACAAGCTGTAGAGCCAAACGGTAGTTGGTTTCAGTATGATGGGGGGAACATAAGCTTAAAGCTAACAGGCCCAAGCTCTGCAGACTTTGATTTGAAAATTGAGCGTTGGCAAGGTGGCCGTTGGCAACAAGTTGGCTTGTCTGAGTCGCCGACTTCAACAGAGTCTATAAATTATCAAGCATCTTCAGGTTACTATCGTTATGTTGTTTATTCGTATTCTGGTGCGGGTAATTACCGCTTAGAAGAAATTAGATAAGTTAGATTATTTAAAACGAACTAATACTGCTAAGCATTTTGCTTTATTGTCTATCAAACATGTTTAGCAGTATTTACTCTCAGTTAGACTCGCATTCTTAAAAACTTAGTGAAGCGAATTTGAAAACCTGTTGAAATTCGTACCGAGTGTAAAACGCCTTATTAGACACTTCATTATTAAATTGCGTTGCAAAATGCACAAATCGTACATTTGTAAAATATTAACTTATTGAAATTATTAGATAACACCACTGGCTTGAGGCTTGCGTGACATTGTTATATCCATAGTCAGGAGCAATGTTATGCGTGCAATAATTTTAACGGTCGTACTAATATATTTGACAGCTTGTGGTGGTGGAGGCGGCGATGACAGTAGCTCAGTACCAGCTCAACAACAAGCTCAGCCTACAGACTCAACATCAAGTAGCGCTTCAGATAACACCTCAACAGGTAGCGATTCGTCAAACGATAATGATGAGACTTCATCAGAAGATGACACATCGCTGTCAGATTTAATCATTCCTGCAAATTTTGATTGGGCGACATCAGAAACCAAAGAAGTATCGGTTAACGTTGTGAGCTCAATCACTCAAATAGAAACCGAAAGCTCAGATAACCAAACCACAATCGAGGGAGCTCCAATTGGTGGCAAGCACTTCATCAAAGTTGAAGCGTTAGATGAGAACGAAAATGTAGTTAGTACCCCATTAAAAAGTCTCACTTCTCAAGTGGGTAGTGTACGCACTGTGATGAAGTTATCCCCGAGTGTTACGCAAGTAAGGATCTCAGCAAAAGCGAATGGTCAGAATTGCACAAAAAACATACCAGTTAGTGAGCTAACAACGTCTTTGAATATTGAATGCGACATTCCGGTTGCCTCTGATCTGGAGGATTCACAATGAAAAAGCACATATCAATTATCACAATGGCATTCGTAAGCTTGGCTGCCAACTCAGATCCAAGTTCACAAACGACAGTAGACAATGGTGATGGCACTTTTACTTATACTCAAAGAGTTGACGAAAGCAGTAGTGCACCACATTACATAGCGCCAAATGGCTATGGTTTTGAAGAATACTCTTGGTTTAATGAAGACTATGGATGGCAGCATAGTTTTGCTGATTATAATACAAGTGGTTTGCAAATATTGAGTGCGACCATGCTGATTAGAGGCTGGGATGTAGATTCAGAGCCGTTTCATGGAACAAGTGGCGAATATGATGGTATTTCAGTCGATGGAATTGATTTAAACCCTGGGCTTTTGCAAGGCCAAAATGAAGAGTGGTCAGAAACAACTTTTACAATCCCAACTTCAAATATTACTGATGATGGTTTGATTAATGTTTTTCTAGATATAGATATGAACCATACATCTAGAAGGTGGGCAACCACTCTAGATTATAGTTTGCTCACCATTACTTATACTTTCACAGAAAACAATGCGCCAAACACACCTGAGCTAGTTGGCTTACCAGCAGGTTGTGTTGATGGTACAACAGATCTCAGTGTAAATATTGGCAACTCAGCAAATGCCGATCCCGATGGCGACCCCGTTACTTATACATATAGATGGTATGTTGATGTTGGCCAAGGCTACTTAATCGACGACGAGTTTGCTGGCAAAACCAACCATACAGGTAATACGGTTTTAGCTTCACAAGTACTTGATGATGAAACATGGCGAGTAGAAGTCATCGCGGTAGATGACAATGGCTTGAGCAGTGACCCAGTTGTTTATACTTGGAATAAAGTAAACGACTGTGATGGTGATGGCGTTGATGACGATAATGATGATTATCCAGAAGACTCAGAAAGAGCATTCAATAATGAGTCAACACCGGGTACTTTGATTTTCGAAGACAACTGGCCTTCCAAAGGCGACTTCGATTTAAATGATTTTGTGTTAACGCATTCATTTAATGTTATTACCAATGCAAGCAACGAAGTAAAAGAAGTCACCATGACCGCCGCAATACAAGGCAGAGGCGCAAGTAAAGCCAATAGTTTTGCCATTGCCATGGCAGGTACGACCGATGCAAATGTTGCACAAGCCAGCTTCAGCATAGCCGGAGTGAATAGCGCTTTAACCCCAGAAGCTGGGCACTCAGAAGAGCTGGTACTTGTGATTGTTGAAAATGCTAATCAGCATGCACCAAGCACAGAAGGTTTTAGCTTTTTCAATACCGAACAAGGTGACGATAGAGCCGAAATTCCCGTCACTATGCGCGTCGTATTTACCCAAGCTGTAAATAGAACGGCATTAGGCGCAGCACCATTTAATCCGTTTATTTATAGTACTTTTGAACGAGGTAATGAGATCCACCTTCCAAACCATACCCACACAGCGCTAGCTGACACTTCTAAGTTTGGTACCGCAGATGACAACACTTCGATTGGTGGTGAAACTTACATGACAGCGTCTGGCTTACCATGGGCTGTAGACATTATCGAGAGTGGTTGGAAACACCCTTACGAAAGAGTTGATATTTCTATTGCGTATCCAACTTTAAAAAATTGGGTAGAGTCTAATAAGAGTACACATGGAAACTGGTACACATTGCCGGCAAGCGGTAAATGTTGGAAGTGTAACTAGCTAGTTTTCCCAACTAGACTGAGAGTAACTGTGCCACCTTCGGGTGGCCTTTTTTTATATAAAACTATAACTTCCAAAACACCTCTTCATTATGCAGCTATGCGTAATATTTATACACAAAAACAAGTAAATAGCCGTTAATAGCAAACATGAATAACTTATTGATTCTTATCACTACTCATCTTCAAAAAATTAAGCTAAATTAGCAAATGACTAAGTTACAGAAAAACTTGGCGAGCAGCAGCTATATTGAAACTGCAAAGGCGTGAAACCCAACGTCACCACTCTCACACTGGTAAAGAATAAACACATGACACAACAAACGCTCGACTACTACGCTCAGAACGCCAGCGCATTCGCCAACAGCACGCTCCATATTGATATGGGTGAGTTTTACAACGCCTTCTTACCGCATATCCCTTCAGCCGAAGGCTGCCCGAATGGCTTAAAACCGCATATTTTAGATGCTGGCTGCGGCTCGGGCCGAGATGCACTTTATTTCAAAAACTTAGGATATAAAGTAACGGCGATTGATGCTTGTGCAGAATTAGCCGAAATTGCTAGCTTTCACCTAGAGCAACCTGTTTACGTTAAAACCTTCAAACAAATCACAGACCAAAACCAATATGACGGAATTTGGTGTTGTGCAAGCTTACTTCATGTTGTACACCGTGAACTGCCAGACCGTTTCACCAAATTAGCCAACGCCTTAAAATCAAACGGTGTACTTTACGTTAGTTTTAAATATGGTGAGGGTGAGCGAGATATAAATGACAGGCACTACACAAACTTAACCGAAGAAAGCTTAGAAGCATTGATAGACGCAGAGCCACAGTTAACGCTTGAGAAAACATGGCAAAGTGAAGATCAAAGGCCAGAGAGAAAGGGTGAGATTTGGTTGAATGGGTTGATTAGGAAGCAAGTTAAATCGTGATGATATTTTTTATTTTTGACTCGGGAATTAGCAAAATGTGTTAAAGTTGTCCCGTTACATAAAGGGAATAACTATGATTTATCTTGATACTGCTGCTTCATACCCATTGCTTCCTGAAGTCAAAGAAACGCTTTTAACAGAGTTTGAAAATCATTATGCAAACTCTGCGGCAAGCCATTATCTAGGCGAAGAAGTTAATAAAAGTATTAACCGAGTTCGTGAGCTTTTAGCTGATGAGATTGGCGCTTTCCCCAGTGAGATAGTGTTTTCAAGTGGTGCTACAGAATCGAATAACCTTGCAATAAAAGGTGCGTTACTATCAAAAGACCCTAAATTTAAGAAAAAAAAGCATATTGTGACATCATCTATTGAACACAAATGTAATTTAGCCATCTGTAATTATATGGAAAGTTTAGGTTTTGAAGTGACATATTTGAAGCCAAATGAGGATGGCCTAATTTCAGCAGAGTCTGTTAAAAAAGCACTTAGAACAGATACTGCTCTTGTCTCTATAATGCATGCAAATAATGAATTAGGCACCTTAAACCCAATTAAAGAGATTGGACAAGTCTGCTTTGAAAGTGGTGTTTTATTTCATTGTGATGCCGCACAAAGTCTATGTAAAACAGAGATTGATGTAGATGATTTCAATGTTGATTTTATGTCTTTTTCTGCACATAAAATTGCAGGACCTAAAGGTGTCGGTGCTGTTTATATTAGGGACTTGAGAGAAAGAGAAATTGAACCTGTTATTCATGGTGCAGGTCAAGAACAAGGGGTACGTGGTGGAACAGTTGCCTCGCCATTAATTGCAGCATTCGGCACGGCTATAGAATTGTTTCCTATCAGGTATAGAGAGTTTATCAATACAGAAGCATTACATTACTTCAAGGCAAACTTACAGGCACAAGATATTACTTATACTGAAAATGGCGGCGGTGAAAAACTAAATCATTGTTGTTCTTTTACTTTTCATGATGTGAATGTCACTAAGTTAATTAGAGATAATGAAGAAAAGATTGCTTTTGCTCAAGGCTCAGCATGTAGCTCTAAGGAAATTCAAGCTTCTCATGTTTTATCAGCGTTGGGGTTTACGCGAGATGAAGCCGAAAAGACCTTTAGAATCAGTTTTCCATTAGATATTAGTCATGAACAAATCTTGTTTATAGTCAATGCAATAAAAAAAGCGACATAAGTCGCTTTTTTTATTTATAACAAGTTACACAAGCTCCACCACCTTCGGCTTCATCGTATATTTCGTCTAGATCTGTGAACTCGCAAACACCCTCAAAATCCCCAAGTAATGCGTTACGTCTCTTTTTCTTATTGAATCGGGCAACTTTCTTTTCGTGATTATCAATAATACGCTTTTGCACTTCAGGATCTTCAAGAGTCTCAAGGGGTTGGCCTTGTCCCATCCAGTAAAACCGTTCACCTACAGTTGTATTCTCATCATCACCTTTTTCAAATGCTTTTGCTTCTTCAAATAAGTCAGGGTGTTTCTCCATGAGTTTAACCCATTCGATCTTTCTTTGATAAAAGCAAAATGTGCAGCCAGAACGAGAGCGCCATTTGTAGTATTCCGGTAATTCAAGGCCATTTCGTTGAAGAATATTTTCAATATCACTTCTTACTATACCATGTTCTCTAAAAGGGAAAACAGACTCGATGGGTTTTTCAATGGTCATGTAGCCAGTTCGTTCAGGCTCATCGGCCCTAATACCTACATAGTTTTTGATTCTGTAGCCATCTTTAATAAAGCCATCAAGCCATTGCTCAAATGGCTTTAACTTCATTTGAACCGTACACCAGCGATCTCTTTGAGATGGTAAATAATTACCATGTTCCTTAAGCAAATGAGCAAAGTCTTTCTCACCTCGACCCTCGATATTATTCAAAGAGCGAGCATTCAAACGATGTATATAACCTAATTTTTCTTCAAGCTTATCAATAAACTCATTAGTTTCTGGTAGCTCATAACCTGTATCGGTAAAGAAGTATTCCACATCTAAATCTGGATAAGTTTCTTTTACGAATAAGGCGAGTGCGCTGCTGTCTTTACCGCCGGATAGACCAAGAACGTGTTTAACTTTTTCACCCATCAATTGCCTCTGAATCACTTTGGTCCATTAAATCAGTAAGTAGGGTAGTAAGAGCTGCTAATTTTTGCTCTTTCGACATACTTACTAAAGTTGAATTAATGGTTTCTACCGCAGATTTTACATCAGTATCTGTTTCTAAGTCATGCTTAATGAAGCTACCAAACTCTTTATGATTGCCATCTTTGTCTGTTGTAATAAATGCCAGAGGTTTTGAAGTCCCTTTTTCTTGCAAGCTACCAAAAGACTCAATTCTTCTAAATTGAACACATAAATTTTGTAGCTCATCCAAACCACTTCTTAAATGTTTGTCAGTCCATTTTGCTTCAGGCACGCCTGCAGCTAAGTTAATGATGAACTCGAACTTAATCTTTCCATCAATAAATTGACTAATACGCTTTGCAAGCTCTTTAACGTTAGGGCGCTTTGCTATCTTTTCTACAAACTCCGCACGTGTTTTAAGATCTTCATTGAATTCGGCATTAAGCATATTAAGAATGATTTGTTTAAACCCACTTAAAAGCATGTCATGTTGTGCACTTAAATCTTCAATGGCTGTTTTTAAACACTGGGCGAGCTTTTCTTCAGCTTCTTTATCATTTTTACCGAAACCAAATACTGCGGGTAAATCATCAAGAATCAATTTAAAAGGATCATTTGCAGCAATTACTTTGTTTCGGAAATTTCGAGCTTCTTTTGTTAAACCATT
Organism: Pseudoalteromonas sp. BZB3; assembly: GCF_040104455.1. Taxonomy (NCBI): domain Bacteria; kingdom Pseudomonadati; phylum Pseudomonadota; class Gammaproteobacteria; order Alteromonadales; family Pseudoalteromonadaceae; genus Pseudoalteromonas; species Pseudoalteromonas sp. BZB3. The sequence goes on from NZ_JBECOS010000017.1 coordinate 131,412, forward strand.
CTCTTCTGAGTTTACGAAGCTTTCACCACTGGTTTTCTTCACCCAAGTAGGTAGTTTATGGACAATACCTACAATATGCTTTGCAATGTTGAGAATAGCAGTATCGTTTGTTGTATTGCCAATCGTTGCTTTAGCAAGGTTATCTAAAAGGTGTGTTTGAATTTCAGAAATTTCAAAATAGCGAACACCAGCTTCTTTAGGATACTTATAGATTTTATTGACTAACTCTTCATCGAGTTCAGGAATGAAAATGAACTGGTTAGTAGAATCCCAATCATAAAACGCAACTTGGCCTTCAAGTGATTTGAGTAATGCCAAACCGTAAATTCTGCATAAACCAGCAGTAAGACCAAAAGGCGGCTTCATCCACATGTCATAAAGTTCAGCTAATGTGACTTGCTTATCTGTAGAGTTATCTTTAATAAAATCAAAGCCACTCAACCAAAGTTGATACATCTTAGGGTTATTTGCTTGTGATTCTTTGCTCCAGTTACTTGGAAATAAGAAACCTTCTTTAGTTTCACAATGCCAACCTTTACTCTTCAAGCATGAAAGATATAAACCTTTTTCAGGTGGGAACGTGTTTTCATCAAAGCCCAAGTCTTTCTCATCACCATTTTCGAGCATCGCATGCATTAACTTACGAATTGCACTATTTGCGCTACCCGATGGTTTTGAGCGATTAACAAGCTCATTAAATAAAGCTGGCGACTTGTGGTAAATTCTTTCAGCAACTGATGATGCTGCACTACTTAAAGCTGTGCAGCTCAACGCTTCGTTACAGTAATCCCATTCTGCATGCAGATAAAGGTTTTGTAATTCATCAGCAACACTTTGTTCAGCTTGTTTTATTCTGCTTTCAAGTTCGTTTTTAGCAATTGAGTCATGAGCAATCTTCTTTTCTTCTTTTAAGATTGTCTTCAAAGCAATGAGTTCAATAGCTACATTTTTTAGAACTGCATAGTCTTTTGCTAGGCCTATAATGGCATAGTCTTTAATAATTAAGCTGGAATTTAACTGTTCATAAGTGCCTGCATTTAAACAAAGTGCAAAATTGGCAAAAGCTTCACCTGTCATAGGTGTTTTCTGCAGTTGGTCTGTCAGGCCTTTATCAAGTTTATTCACAAGTAAGGTAGAAGCCCAGCGCATAGTGCCTGTTTCATGGTAATGGGCTGTTGCTAATATACTTTGTTGCTTAGCACAGACTTCAGTCCAATCTATACCAGAACTTATTGAATCTATCTTAGAAGTGATAAGCGCATTAATATCAATATCGCTACCTTGAAAAACAAATAGGGCATCGTGGTTTTGTCTATAAATAATGACAGTCCATGCCTCTAGATCTTTAATGGCATTCAAAACGTCTGATTCTGAAAAGCCTCTTGCATTAAAGTAGCTAACCAACCAATCTTTTTTTACATGTAGCTGATGCTGAAAACCAAAAATAGTAAGGAGAGCAATGACCTTTGTAATTGCGATATGTAGAGTTGTACCTTTTTGGGTCGCTCTGTATACCGCATCTGTACCTTCTAACCAAGCTTTACTATCTTGCGAAGTTGCAATTAAATGGTGGAGATTATGCTCGAGGTAATGCCAGTACATTTCCGGCGTATATAAAGGAGTAGAGTCTACATCTGTGTAGTTGGTTTCTAAAAACTCTCTAAAACCAAACTTTTCATGAGATGCTAAAAATCCAAATAAGCTACGTTCGTTTTGCGAAAAGCGGCGTCGAGATACCGGGCCTAGCAACAGACTAACGATTGGGTCGAGCGGTAAAGTTTGTCTTAAAGCGTTTTGGTTTTTGTTTTGTTCATAAAATGCAGAACTAATTATTTTTACTAAATTTTCGTGTGCATTTAAAAGCCGGTGTTCGACAGAGTCTTCACACTTAATCGAATCTCCAACCAATACTAATGATTCGTCTATTGAAGGGTTAAAGTTTAAGTCGCGGTAACGACCTTGAACTTTACTCCATTCTTGCTGTGTTTTTACATCTTTATTTTTTGCATAGTCCGAAAATGCCTGGTGCAAAAAGCCAACCAATAATACAGGTGTTTTGGATTGTTGAACTATATCAGCTAGAGATTGAAAAAAGTGTAGATCTTTATTCTCGCGAGATTGATAGTCTAATGCTTTACCCATTTCATCAAGTAGAATGATTAAGCCATCAGGTTCGCCTTTTGCACTCTTAGACTTGTGGTTATGCAAAATATCTTTAATTACGCCTAAGCTATCTTCGTCTGTCAAAGACTCAAAGTGAACTTCAGTTTTATAATCAAACTCTGGCAAGAGGCTTTTGATAATACCAATTGCAGGTGACTCTAATCCACAAACGTGCTTTACAGTAGACCAACCATTGCTAAGAGAAAAGCGTTCTTCAAAGTTAGGGATATCATTACTTTTTTCATGTAGCTTTTTGAGAGCAAACGTACGCAGAGATACATCTGTACTAGTTAGGCAGCTTAAGAATAACGCTATTGTAGACTTACCAGAACCATAAGGACCGGTAATAGTGAAAGCTCTTTGAGATGTGTTTTGTAATTCTCTGCTAATAGTATCTAAAACATTTATAGCAGTGCCATGAACAATTAATTCATCAACAAAGGTTCGAAGATCAATGTTTTGAGAATCGATCCTAGTTGAGCTTTTATAATGCTGGCTAATTTCTATTTTGCTACTTTGCTTATCTATTGTAGTAGTCATTTACGTATTTCATTCCATTATTTTTTACTTCATCCGCAACTTGTATTTGTCTTAGTCCTAATGAGTCTAGCCAAGCTATTTTTTTATTTGTGAATTGTTGCAGCTCATCCAGTTTTTGACTTAGCCCAGCTTCTGAAAGGCGGAAAATTCTACCGGGCGAATAAGGCTTAGTGAGTAAAGAGTCAAAATCTATAGTATTAATCTTTGATTCTTTAGTTTCTTTATTAAAGAAGTCTAATAATGCATATGCGAAAACTGCTACTGGTAAATCAGGTCTCGATTCTAGATTGCTTATATAAAAGCCATTGCCATTATCTATAATCAGTTTTAATTCAGATAAAGGTGACACAAAATGATCTTCGTCTACTTTACTATTCTTTTTATTAGCTATTTTATTTTTTCGTGCATAGGTGTTTAAAAAGCAATCAAAGTCTTTTTTTATTGTTGTTATTTTTTCAACACTCGTTGTCACGAGTGTATTTAGTTCTTCAAAACAATCGTCAATAAGCTTTGTTTTTTCGAAATGTTGAACATTAGAATAATTGAAAAAGTAACGGTAAGCAGTCAATGAATCTGTGTTAGAGCACAACCAATAATGGATCAACCAAACCGAACATGAATGTTCTAAATAAGGGTCTAAAGCTGTTTTTTTAATGTTAAAAAGTACGTCGCCACGTTCAGAGATTGCGTGTAAGGGTTTGCTGTTCTCTCTAACACTCTTTATTACACCGACCGATTCAGCCCAGTACTGAATCGCTTTGACCATGTTTTTGCCTACGCCAAGTTGCACGATTGCGTCATTAATACTTTCATCACCTGTAAACTTGCCATTGTTATTCAGATAGTTAACTGCTTTGAAAAGCCAGCCGTATCTAAGAGGGAAAGTATCATGTCCTGTAAACTTTGCTTTCATGTTTTATTAAAGACTCCTGGAGAACTTATCCAGTGACATGTTATACGTAACTCAGTAAGTAAGAAAGAACTGAGTTATTGATTTTTCGAGTTTTTTGGAAAAAAAAAGTGTATATATGTATTTAGGTGTAATTTTTTTTCATGTATATTCAATGATATATGTATCTGACTATGGATTAGAACTCAGAAACGCAGTGAACTTCGCAAAATGTGCCCATAGTTAAAAAATAACTTGTAATTTGGTAGGTGGTAAAATGGAATTGGATAAAGTTTTTTCTTCTATGCCTAAATCTGTGTATGGCGTTATTTCAGACCCAGGTGTGTGCTATTATATGCCGGCATATCAAAGGCCCTATTCGTGGAGCTCAAAAAATGTAAAGCGCTTCATAGAAGACATAAAAAGTGGTATTGAATCTTTATACAACTCTGAGGATGCAATTACTTTTTTAGGGGCGTTACTTACCGTAACAGATATGCATGGTGATAGTGTTGAACCAAGTCACAATGGTCATCTACCAAACGCAGTTAGGCTTGTTATTGACGGCCAGCAGAGGCTAACAACGATCTTACTACTATGTACAAGGTTATATGAAAAAATTGCTCTTGTTAAAGTTAAACTAGAAAAGTTAAAAACTAACTATGACTCTAAGCTAGCTAAACTTGAGAGTGAAGGTAATTGCGAAGATAAAACTGAATTTGAAGCAAAAAGTGATGCATTGTCAGAGCAAGTTGACCGTTTGAATCAGACCTTGTCTAGCTTACAATTCTTTATGCACGATACTAACTCTCAATTAGACCCAAATTATAGATACTACCCTAAAGTTATCAGAGGGTTAGTTGATTGCTGGGGTAAGAAGAGTAAGTTGGCAACTTATAATTCGCCGCTAGCAAGTTATCTTTTTAAATTTAATGAAAATATAATCAATAGCCAAGGAACTAATAATAAATATAAAGCTTTCGACTTAAATGACATTTCAAGCGAGAGCTACAGTGTAGTATTAAATAATATAAAAGAGATTGATAAGCAACTTGTAACGGTTGAAAGAGGATATTGTTGGAGCGAGGGTGAAAAAGTAGAGTTAAAAGCTCTAGAAGAACCGAAATATACTAAAGTACTTAACTTTCGAGTCACTCAACTAATAGAGTTATTCGGCGATGACTTAGATGTAGACATTAGACGCTCTCTGTATTTGCAATTATTTACTAGCTACTTACTCGAAAGAGTTTGTGTAACATTTGTTGCAGTAACAAGTGAGAACTATGCTTTTGATATGTTTGAAGCTTTAAATACAACGGGTGAACCACTAACAGCCTATGAAACTTTTAGGCCAAAGGTTATTGAGCATCTTCAGAAAATCTCTAATGAGAGTACGTGTGAAGATTTAGAAGAAATAGACAACTATCTGAATTCTATAACTGACTCTGCACAAAAGCAGAAACTTACACAAAAGGTTATTGATGCTTTTTCATACTTTCAAAGTGGTAAGTCATGTGGAAATCACATAAGCAATCAGAGGACTTTTTTATTAAGCTCTTTTAAGCAACAAAGCACTGAAGAAAGCAAGGCTGTATATCTTAAAAAACTTGCGAATACCACAGATTTTCTATTTAAAACTTGGTTGAAAGATGGGCAAGCTGATTTTCAAGGTATCTATTTACCAATAGATGAACATCAGCAAGTTAATGTATGCATGGAGCTTTTAATAGATACAGGGCACGATATAAGTAGAGCATTATTAATTTACTTTTATCATCATTTACGTAATGAACCGGAAAATGAAGAGTTGAAGGTATTATTTACACGTATAGTAAAAATGCTTGCTGCGTTCTGGGTTATAAGAAGAAGTGCTACTAATGGGACTGATGGCATTGATAGTGTTTATAAGAAGATCTACAGTAGTGTTTTACAACAAAGTATAACCCCTGCTGAAGTAAACGCTAAAGTTAAGGAAATCATTAAAGAGGACCTAAAAAAGAAATTTATTACTAGTAATGATAAGGAAGGACAGCTCAAAGAGGCTTGGGTTTCTAAAGCGAAAACAACGCCTGTCTATAAAAAAGGGAAGCAAATTGGTATATGTAGGATGTTATTGCTCAGTGCAATGCACGATGTGACGATTTCAGCTGAAGATAATGCTCGAACAATAAAAGCGAAATTAAATAGCGCTCCCTTACTGAATTATTTTCGTTGGAGTGACTTTAAGGCTAAGGGAGCTAACCAGTTTACAATTGAACATATTGCTCCACAAACGTTTATAGACAATCAATGGGACTCATCTCTAGATGAGAACAAATTAGTAGACACTATAGGTAACTTAGTGATATTGCCAAGAGGTGATAATGCTGAAGCCTCAAATAAAGATTGGCACTCTAAGTTGGAACTTTATAAAAACTTAACTCATAAGAATACAAGCTCTAACGATAAAACATATCTGAACTTTATTGAACCGCTTACAAACGTTAAAGGGCTATGGCGTCAGGAAACAGTATTGCAGCGAGCCGAAGATATGCTTGACCATGCATGGGAAAACTTATGGCCTTGGATTGAGTAAATTAGGATTAGATGAAATCTTATCTATCATTTTAAAATGAGTAAGGACTGCTATTTTTTTAAAATTTAGTTTTTGTAAAACCTGTAACCTTTTAAAATAAGGTGCTGCGATTTCAGAGTTTGAGCTAATTGATTACAACTTAAACTTAAAGAGTCATTTATTAATTCCAAAAGGCGTTTATTAAACGCCTTTTGCTTTTTGTAGTCCTCAAAACTTTCATCGATGTATTCAATTTTGTCTAAAAGAAGAGGGCGCTTCTCTGGTTGAATATAATCAAAGAAGTCGACATCTTGTTGCGCCATATTGATTTTTACACGCTCCCGTAGTGCTGGCAGTGGCGTATCTTCAAATCCTTCATAACCCATTAAACTGACTTTGCCTGAATGAATATGTATTTTGACTAAATGCATATCATCGAGTTCTCCATACATTTGCAGCGCTGCGCCTGCGTAAATACGTAATATAAGAGGTAATTGCTCTAAAAATTGTTTATGGAGTGTCAGAGAGTGAGGGTGACCATTTTCGTATGTTAGCTTGCTAGCAGGTAATGTTTCGCTTGCATTAATGCACAGCTCCTCAATTAACTCTGTATCAGCAATCTTAAAAAGTAGGTCAGTAGCTTGGTGCTCTAGTATTTTAAAACTTTCAAAAAAGGCTTTTACGTCTCTTTTAATATCATCGGGCTGCTGTGTATATGGTCTTCTTTTTTCAAATTGAGCAAGTGCAAAACTTAATAGTAAATCTTCAGTTCTAAGCTTTTTTGCTGCATCTAACTCTTCACAACCATACCAATCGAAAACTAAGTTGAGTGCTTTTTTGTGAGAGCCAATCACTTCTTTTAACTCAGTACTTTGATTAAATTCGTCAGTTGTCGGGCAGCGTCCAAGTTGCAAACAGGTTTGCCAAAAATCTTCAAATAAACGCTGGTGCTGAGTGAATAAAACACGAGCTTGTTCTTCAGCCAGTGGTTTAGGTGAGGTAAGCTGTTGCCACTGATAAGTACGCTTATGTTTGTTATTTAGATACTTTTGCTCAAGATTTTTATCTTTGAATATATAAAAAATACCCGGAGCAATAGCTGTAGCTGCTTCATCTAATGCACTTTCAATGAATGCTTTTAGCTCAGATTGGGTATAGTATTTTTGAAACGTATTTCGGCTAGTTATAACCCCATCTTTATAAGGCTGAAATTGACTTACAATACTTTCGTTGCCCAGCATAGCCGATACAACTAATACAGATTCTGTGAGTAACCATGCATCTTGCAACACATGAATACGCTCGGCTCTGTCCTCAATGACGTTAATGACAAAGCCAACATTTACTATATTTGAAACGACTTTATTGGCTTCTGGATTGTATACTGGGTCCCAGCCTAAGGCGTCTATACCATGTGCCTCTAGTTCTCTTAAATCGTCACCTCGGCCGCAACCATAATCAAATACCGTGTAATCACCATTTAAAAAGCCGTTTTTAACGAGTGTTTTCATTGGAGCTGAAAGGTCATGCCTAACCAACGCTGTTTTGTGTCGGTCAATTTTGTTTTCTTTAACTTGTGGTTGTGTGGATTCTTCTAATTTGATTAGGTCGCCATCAACTAAATCGTACCCTTTTTTATTAATTTCTTTTCGCCAGCCGTTTTTGAACCCGATCATTCTTGGGTTTTCATAAAATCCGAGTTGCTCAGCTTGCTCCGTTACTTGCTGGTAATCGCTGTAATTTGGATGGTTTGCGCAGAGCATTGTTTCTTTACGGTGTAATATTGGCGGGTTTTCGTGATTTTCGTAGTTGGTAACTCGATGCGCTAATTTACTCAGATCAACGGTAACACTTTGCTTTAAAGTTGGGTAAGGATCTGAAAAGAACTCTGGGTAGCTAAGAAGAGAAAGTTTAAAGTCACTTTTGAATAGTTTTACTATATCCCACTCATTAGAGTCTACTTTTACAGCATTAGCCACAATAGGAATAAACTTGGCAATTTCAAGAGGCGCATCAACCAACGCTGTTTTGTGGAGATATATTGCATCAGGAAGACGCTTACCAATTTTTGTTGCTTTTACTAGTGCTTTAAACTGCTCTGCATTCATATTTTAATAATTTGCTAAGTGATGGGCTTGTGTTTTACAAGGCTTAAGCGTATTTAAACTATATAGCGCATCTTGTTGATTTACAAATGGGCTACATTCAGCGAAGAAGAAGTCTATGCCATTGTTTGTTCTAATACTTCTTAAATATACAGGCACAATTGGCATACTAGCAGGCAGTTTTTCTAACAGACTAAGGCATGGGTAAAGCAATTTATGTTTTGCAAGAGAATCGAATTTGTCACCATGCTTTGCTTCAATAACAAATAGGTGTTCTTTCCCACTTCGCTTACCTACAAAAACAGCATCAATTTCCACTTGTCCGTTATTATGATCAAGAACGATATCTTGGTCATCTATTGGTTTAAATTTAAAAGTAAAAGTACTTTGTCCTGTTGCTGGTACTATTATCGAAGCTTCACCATCTAAAGAAAGGGCTTCTTTTAATAGCCCCGATGCGCAAGCTAAATTTACCACTGACGTTTCGGTTACTTTCGGTAATAATTGAAATGCAAAAAGGCTACGAATAGAAACAGCTGGTAGAAAAAGTTCAGGCTTTAGAGCTGCAAATAATTCTTGGTCATCAAAGAAGAAGTCTCTAACGTTCTGTGTTTTTACCAATGAAAAATAAGTCTGTTTGTCACTAGCCCGACTTCCAAGCCGAAGAACCATTGTATTGCTTTTTTTTAGGTTTGATTTCAGACTTTTCATCGAATCAACAGAAATAGAAGCTGCTGTATTTGCTTGAGTATTTAGCTTTTTAATGTAGGCTTGAAAGCCTTGAGGTTCAGAAACTTGGTTATTATTCAGGGTAGTAAGTAAGTCGTCAAATATCATAGTTGCGATTATTCCTTTATCTCAATCCAGTAGAAAAAAGCACGACCACGTTTTTCAAACTTTAACTCACCTCGTTCACGTTTATGCATAAGTTGGCAATCAGTTAACTTTAAGGCTTTTTTGGTTTCTTCACTTGAAAGCCAAGCGTATTTGTTGGTCATATAAAAGATTGTTAGGGTAGTTATGCTCTTACTTTACACGTTTTACAGAACTTAAAGCTATGTTTGGAATAACTAATTTTTAGCACCGGAGAAATCAAGGTCATTTTTGGTTGGCGCAATGAAGCTTTTTGAAAGACAGATAAAATTATGCATTAGTTTTACGCAATTATAATTAAGAATTTGTTTGTCCCAAAACTATTAACAAAGCCGCTTTAATCAACTAAAGTGGCTTTGCTTGTTTTATAGGGATCGTTTTATGTCGTCTATTCAGTTTGGTTGTTGTGAGTTTAACCAAACCACTCAAATTTTAACGCTAGAAGGTAAGGTTGTTGAGCTAGATCCTCGCCAGCTCGCTTTGCTTGAATTTTTTATTGTTAACCCTGAGCGTATTGTTTCTCGGGATGAGCTTCAACAAGCAATTTGGAAACAAGTTATTGTCAGTGACAATGCGATTAATAAGCTAGTAGCAAACCTTCGAAAGTCGTTGGATGACAACCCCAAGTCACCTTTATATATTCAAACGGTGCCTAAGCAAGGGTATCGGTTTGTTGCAAAAATTAAAGAGCCTACATCTAAAGTTGAAAAAGACCATCTTGAGTCCCTTGAGCAGTATGATTCTTTTTCAAAAAGCGCACAAAAATCAACTTGGCCGAAGATTGTAGCGTCTTTATGTTTGTGTTCGTTCGTAGTACTTATGAGCTATGTTGCCTATTCAGATAATCAACCTGAGCCTAAATATGGTCATACGCAAACGCTAACTCGTATGACAGGAGTCAAACAATCGCCGGTTGTGACTTTAGATCAAGAGTCTGTGCTTTTTATTAATTTCACTGAAGGTGAAGGGCAGCTCTTTAAGGGGTCAGTTGATTTAGGGAAAGATGCTGTTCAGTCAATCATTACTCCATTCTCATCGATTACGTATCTACTTGGTTTTGATAAAAGTGGGCAATTAGTTGTGAGAGCAAATAAAGCAGGTAAATGTGGTTGGTTCAAGGGGCTTGTTGAGTCAGGTGCTTTTGTGATCACTGAGCAAAGTCAACTTGAATGTCCAAAGCGCATACTGCGAGATAACGAGTATGCTGCAAATACCGATAGTATTTATTTTATTAACCATAGCAGCCAAGGCTATGAAGCGAATAGCCTTTCATATGCGCACTTTGATGACGTTGAGTTCAAAACAGCTTCACTTAATTTAGCAAAAAAATGGACACCGTCACGGTTCGAAATTGCAGGTGATGACGTTGTTTTATTAGCCCATACGGCGATTGGCCACAGTGGTGTTTTCAAATTGCCTTTATCAGATATTACTGTAAAAGAATCTGAGCTTACGTTTGAAGATAAAAATAAGGCACGTTCACACATAAGTCCTGAGTTTACGATGCCTTACCGCTCTAACAATGTGGCTTGGTCGCACGATAAAAAAGGGGTAATTTACACGAATGCGCCGCCAGCGACTCAGTTACTTTATCAAAGCTTAGAGACCGATGTTAAGCCTAAGCTAGTGGCCAGTTTTAGTGACTATATTTGCTGTAATATCGAACGGATCAACGTAAATGATGACTTTGTATTTACCACTGAAGCTGCTGACTATAACATTGAATGGCTCAGCAAGTCTGAAAACTCAGGTATTGATTTCGAAATAGACAACTCGAGTAGTTATGACTTTATCCCTGCATTTGCAAACACATCTGACGATTTATACTTTCTCTCGAAACGTTCGGGTAAAACACAAATTTATAAGCAATCAGCGCAAAGTAAAGCTGAGCGAGTGAGCGATTTTAATGCCTACTTAAGGTTTTATGGCTTGGCTTTGTCTCCAGATGATAAGTGGATAACGAGCTTGGAAAGCAAAGTTATTTGGTTATTGGCAGCTGATAAGAACCTGGCTGATAGAACGATTTCAGTGACGGGCAATATTTTAAGCTTAGACTGGTTAAGCAATCAGCTTTTTGCAGTGTCAGTGAGAGAAAACGGACAGGTGCGCGTTGATATTTATAATACGCAAATGCAAAAGGTGCACACCTTGGTTGGCAGCGACCGTTTTGCAATTAATCGGGTTATGTCGAAACGAAGTGGTGGTAGAGATGTAATCATGATTGTGAACGAGCGAACACTTTATGATTTACCACTTTCCTCAATATTTGACGCAAATACTATAGATGGCTTGATTGATGAAGCGTCTGAGCTAGTGAGCTTAAATGAGCCAATTCCTGTATTGGCAGCTGTGATCGACGAAAATCAATTTCTATATCCAAGTGAACAAAGGGGAAAGTGGATGGGGGTTGAGTTAACGATTGGCGCTGAACCTCATTTTCTTCCATTCGATATAGATCGTGAACTTACAGCCAAAGGTGGCAGATTTGTGCACAGTAAATTAGTGCATTTAAGCAGTGAAGTGCATAGAACTCTTGCGCAGTAATTTATTTGAATATCAAGCGTTACTTTGTACTGGTGGGTTTCTATATTTGTGAGTGACTATTAAATCTCAATAATAAAAGGGCAGTTTTAAGCCCTTTTGTTATTGCTATTCAAATCACCAGCGATGGATGTAGTTTATTTTTAGACTTGTTTCATCATTGGTTTCGACTCTGTCAGACCAACCTTCACTGACGTCATACCCTTTAGCTATGCTGATTTGATAAAGCTCATCAGGTGCGCTTTGATATCGTAAACGACTGAATAATGAAAACCGCTCACTTCTCGTGTTGTGCTGCAATAATGTGTTCCAAGACCAGTCGGCATTAATAGCGACATTTAAACGAATATGACTGCGGTGTACTGCATACTTATTGTTGCTTTGCTCATAGTAATAACTACCGCGACCTACATTTAAGTAAACATGACGATTTGGTTGATAGTATAAGTTCGCATAGTAATCGACTAGGTCGGCACTAAAATGTTCGCCATAGTTAACGGTGAAAGTAGTGTAAAAAGGCCTTTGTGTGCCAGTGCTTGCAACGAATTGCCAGCTATCAAATTGATGCTCGCCTGCTTTATAGCTAATTGAATCTGAAAATGCCCAGTCTTGTACTAACTTTTCAGTTTTCCGGTTGTAAGCAATTCTAAAACTGTCACTATTTTTGGTTTGAAAACTGAGTGGTTGAAATGTTATGCGTTCGCTTAATAGTTCACCCTGTAAATCATGAGTTGCAAAACGACCTGCTACAAACATGAAAAAGTTTAGGTGCTCTGATAATACGCCTTCGCTCGGTCTAACTCTGTAGTGAGTAACATGTTCGCTATACTCAATACCTTTACGGCTAACAAAGCCTAGAGATGGGTTGTAATCTTCACCAATGTGTTGATAACGAGTACGCCAATAAAAGGTATCATTTGGTAATTCTAATTGCAGGCCATAAGATGCTGTGTCATCGCCTGTTGCCATTTCATTATCTACATCGTTGTACCAAGTGTTGAATCGGATACTCTGGTCGTCAAAAATTATATCGTTATAACTATAGTCAACACCTATGGTTGAATCATCATTACCCGTTGATGACCCTTGTGTATAAATGCCGCCAAATGAATGATTTTTATTGATAAGTTGTTTTGCTCGAGCAACACTTAATTGCGTGCTACTACTTTCTTCATTGTTATGTGCACTATCTTGATTCACGCTTAAAACACCAAGTTGCGTTTCGCTGACTTGGCCAGTTAATTTTGTGCCCCAATTTATATCTAATACTTCGCTTTGCGGACTTAAACCGATCCGACGTGAATAAAATGGCATGCCGTTAGTTGAAAATGGCGCGAATTGACCGAATTGGAATAGTTGAGCATCTTGCAAGAAGAAATCTCTTTGTTCATTGAAATAGCTGCTAAAACGGGTCATGTTAACGTCTTGGGCATCAATTTCTGTTCCACTGAAATCAGTATTAAGCGTGAGTAACCCCGTTAGATTTGGGGTAAATTTATACCCAATGTCCATACTAGGCTCAAAGTTTGAATCATCACTTACTTTGTTTACACTGAGACCTGTTCGAACTTCAATGCCTTTACCTTGCTTTATCCCACTAATATACTTGATTTCACCAACTTGGTTTGCGTTCCACGGACTGTCTTGTGTGTTATTGAGGTTCCAATAATATTGCTGGTATGGTTTTGAGCTTTTATATCTTAATTGCAGACCCCAGCTCGGTTTGGTTTCATCAAATGAAATTGACTGCATTGGAATGGCTATTTCAATGTCCCAGCCTTTGTCAGTTTTCTTTGTTTTGGCATACCAGATGGTTTTCCACTCTTCTATGTAATTCGAGCCGTCGACTAGACCATCAATTTTTACTCCTGAAGGCGTGACATGGAAAAGGTAGGCATCAGATTTGTCGTAGTTTGTGTCTAGCACTAAACCAAAATAATCTTCATTCCAAGCATTGCTGCCTTGGGTTAGTAGCCTATCTGTTATGGTGTTATGAGGTTGAGTAATATGAGCTGCAACGTAAAAATACTCATCATCATATGCGACGAATGCTTTAATTGGGTGGTCGGGCGCTTGACCAACTTCAGGGCGAAATTCGACAAAGTCATCAATAACTAGCGCATTTTCCCATTCAGATGATGTGATAATGCCGTCGATTTCTGGTGAGCTTATTATTTTAGGAGGACTGACACTTCTATTCTGATAGTTCGAAATATCGCTTGCATATATAAATGGTGAACTTACTAACCCTAAAATAGCAAAGTGTTTGGTGAAAGCTGATAGCTTAAATTTTGTTTGTTTGATATTGCCCATGGTTCGACTGCTAAGTTGATTAAACACAGGAGTCATAGTGAAAGTATTTGTATAGAAAGAAGTGATAAAGCTGAGAAAAAAGATGACAAAAACGTGATTTATTTAATTTTTACATAAACTTAACTGATTTGGTATAGTTTTGGTAAGGTTTCAAAACACTTTTATAGATGGAATTCTAAGGCGTAACAACGCAAAGCTTTGGTTTATTTTGGCTGGAGTCTATATAGTTACTTTCATGATTTAAACGGCTAGCAAAATTATATGAGTGATAACAATAGGGTAGGAGTTCGTGTTTTTTCAATTGTTGCGATAATCATTATCGCGTTAGTTGTTCTTGTGCAACTTTTTATCACATCAGTCTCACATCAAGAAAACCAAACTGACATAACTGAAAGTTCAGAAGTACAGATAAATGATATTGAAGTTGAGCAATCGCTACCACCAAACACATTAAAGCTGCCTATTGATTCGAAAGAGAATAGTAAAGAAGTCACTCGAGTAGGGAAGAAGTTTGTAGAGCAAGACCATTCTTTTACAGCACATGAGCCTCACCCTTGGGAGTTGGTTGAGGTCTCTCCAGTCCAAGAAAGGCTTTGTAAAGATATGGAATTAACACCTTTAACTTATGAAGAAAAATATGACCCTGACACTCAGCAAACAAATCGAGTCTATTCTGATTATTACGATTTAAATTTAGTGATATTGCATAATGGCAGGGAGTATTCTATTTCTTCGGTTTATAACGAAGGCACTGAAAAATGGATAAAAACTCAAATGCGGGGTTACCTTGACCGGGTCTATGAAACATATTCAAAATGGTTAGGTCCTGAAAAGCTTTTCAAAACAGATGTAAATATTAAATTGGCCCTTAATCACACTCAGTACTTTAATGCGCTTGCTAAACATGACGCTGAAGAGTCAGCAAAAGTGCAAGGTGTTTACTTACCTTGGTTACATACTGGATTTGTAAAAATCCCTCATAATGACAAACATCAAATATTGGGCACGCGTTTACTTCAGGTTTTGGTGCATGAGTCTGTTCATGCAATTAATTTTGTTCAATTTGGTTATATGCATCGCTGGGCGCAAGAAGGGTTAGCACAATATTTTGCACATTATGTTGATCATAAAACGCCAGAATTATTTGTAGATTATGAACAATGGGCACAGCGAAGTAGACATCTTGGCGAACCACTTAGTTTTAAAGAGCTGATAGAACCAAGTGGGCATTGGTTAGAAAATCGTAGTGCTTTATATGCCTCTAGCTTTGCTTATGTTCAATATTTTAGTTCTTTAACTCAGACTGAAAATGACCTCATCTCAGTGTTAAATACGGAGCTAAAACAACGTTGCTCGGTACTTAATAAAGAATGGAGTGCTTCACAGTTGGACCCAAACAACCAGCTATACACAAATATACTAAATTGGTTCGAATACACCGTTATTTATCATACAGATCGTAAAGCCGACTATGACAAGGTTAACCAAAATACTTCAGCGTCTCATTAAATTTAATTGAGATATAAAAGCCTTACCAAAATGAATTGGTAAGGCTATAACTAAGTAGCTTATTTGCTCTAAGAGACAGTGTTGCAATACAACGTCAACTTAGTGGGTGAACGACAGTGTTACCCGCTTTTATTCATCCATTCATAAAAGCCACATTAGTGTGGCTAATATTGAGTTACTAAGCAATTACACCACCTTACAGCTGTTACATTTGTAAAAGTTGCACTTAATCATGATTATTGCAAATAAATTATTGATATAAAAATTGAGAATTATTATCATTTTGCTTCTTGTGTTTTTCCTCGGATTGTCATGCGCTTAGTTTTTGATACCCACAAAATAGAAGTAATGAATAGAACGTTACTTGCTGTGATTGGTGGCTCTGCTTTTTCGATTTTGTTGTGTTTATGCGTGTCGTTTTTACTCCCAATTGAGAAAATGCATGCAGTTGCATGGTCGACCATGCTGGTTTTTATTGTTTTTCCAGCTGTAGTTATGTGGTCTTTCGGGGTGAATAATCTTAAAAAAGCCGCGAGTTTTCTTTCTATCTTAATTCTCTTTTTAGGCGCTATTTGTTGGTTGCTTTTAAATTTCGGTGAAGTTTTATGAAAAGCGCATTTAGACAATCAATGGCCTGGTTGCATACTTGGGTTGGACTGTTACTAAGCTGGGTGCTGTTTTTTATCTTTTTAACTGGCACCGTTGGCTATTTTGATGACGAACTCGATGATTGGATGACGCCTCAAACACCTACATTTTCTGCAACTGCTGATGATTCGTTGCCAGTACTTGAACAGTTTTTAGCGACTAAGGGTGCTGATTTAAAAAACTATTCAGTCAGTTTCCCTGTTGACAGAACGCAGCCGTTCTTAACGATTTCTTACCGTGATGCAGATAATAAGCGCCAACGCATAAAGTTAAACCCTTATACTGGTGAGGAGTTAAACCCACGTGCGACGGCTGGTGGGCAAACTCTGTATAGAATGCATTATCGACTTAGATATATCCCCACAAAAATTGCTTATTATATTGTCGGTGTTGCGACCATGTTTATGTTTTTGGCTTTGATCACAGGCGTTGTGATCCACAAGAAAATCTTCAAAGAGTTTTTCACTTTCAGACGTGGTAAAAAGCCAACAGCATGGTTAGATGGACATAATTTGATGAGTGTTATGTCGTTACCTTTTCATTTCATGATCACTTTTACGGGCTTTTTGTTACTTCTTTATACTCTAATGCCACTCATTATGAACGCGCATTATGGCGAGGGTAAAGAAGGCAGAGATGCGTTTTTTAAAGAGTATTTCAGTCGTACAAGTGTCAAAGCGTCTGGTATTAGTGAACACTCCTTAGAGTTAAGAATATTATTAGAGCGAGCAAAACAAAAGATGGCTGGCAAGCCTCTAGCATGGCTTTCTGTGTCGAATTTAGGCGATAAAAATGCCATTTTCGAAGCTGGTAGTGTTCACAAAAACTTAAGTGACAGCAGAGATAAATGGGTATTTGATGCAAACACTGGTGAACTAATCAAAGCGCAAATAGGTCACGAGTCTTCAAAGTCGTTTTATTACGTACTTCGTTCTTTACATGAAGGCCTGTTTGCGTCAACGTCTCTAAGGTGGCTTTACTTTTTAACAGGTTTACTGGGTACTGGCATGATTGCCTCTGGTATGGTGCTATGGACTGTAAAGAGAAGGACTAAAGCCCAAAAAAATGGCGGTGGTAGTTTTGGCTATCGGTTTACTGAAGGACTCAATTTAGCTTTTTTGTTAGGTTTACCTGCAGGTATTGCTATGTATTTGATTGCTAATAGGGTACTGCCATTAGAGCTATCTGAACGTGCGTTGTGGGAAGTGAACACGCTATTTATTACTTTCTCAGCGTTTATTTTAGTTGCAATTTCAAAGTCTATTGCCAAAAAAGCGGATAGCGCTTGGGTCAGCTTAACTTTCTTGACGGGCTTTTTGTACGCTTTAGTGCCAATAGTGAATGCTATTACTACGGAGCACAATTTACTGTTTAGTGTACTAAATCAAAATTGGGTATTTGTTGGGGTAGATGCAGTTTGTATTACTGTTGCAATGGCATGTTTTGTCTTAGGTAACTATCTAAATAAAATATTCAATGTAAAAGTTAACCAACAAGAACACTTAGCAGGCCCTGATTTTAAAAGGGGCCATGTATCATGATTATACTTTTCTCGATGTTAATTATGTTTCATACGTTGCTTTTCTTATTGCTTGCAATGCCGAAGTACAATAAGCAAATCTCATATTTTCCTAAAAGAAACAATAAACTAGAATCTAGTTTTAGGTATACAGGTTACGCATTGCTAGCTATGTGTATTGCCCTATTAATTTTTGATAATGGAGTCGGGGTTGGTATCGCTTGGGTGTGCGCTTTACTCACATTTTTAGGTAGTCTTGTGAGTGTGATGTTTGCATTTTACCCGACAAATACTGCGGCTAGTTTAATATGGTTACCAAAAAAGATTTTTGGTGCGATTTCATCTAGCTCGGCCTATTTCTACTTAGTAGGTTATGGGGTGTTAGTAACAAGTTTTACTCTGTTCTTTTAATGCTTACCCAAAGATTAAACTAACGTTATTGATAATTTTTTGGTGGGTACACTATTAAATTATTAATAATGCAGTCAATTTAACATAATTTGTGTTTTGGGGTTTTCTAGTGCTTATGTTTTCCTGAGTGATTGCTGAATAAGTTACATGATTCATTTACATAGATTTGCTATTGAGTGTATCAAAGTATGAATAACTGATTGATATGCAATATTTTAAATTTATAATAATGCTGCTTAGTTAAAAAGGTGGTGTGATTTTGTTAGATGCTAATATTACTCAGGTTAAATTTGCAGACTGGTTGCTTTTAACAAGAAGTTGTAGCTTAGTCAGCGATGGTACGACGCAAGAGCTAACGCCACTTAACTACAAAATTCTCTGTTACTTTGTTCTGAATCCTAATCGTATCGTTTCACGAGATGAGTTCATCAGTAGTGTCTGGGAAAACCACTATGTGGATGATAACGCAATTAATAAAGCTATATCAGACTTAAGAAGGATCCTAAAATCTTCTGATAGTGCACAAATTTTAATTAAAACGCATTACAAAAAAGGTTATAGCTTTGTCGGCGATGTGGAGTTTGTTAGAGAAACAAAACTCGAAGATGAAGATAAACGTTTTAATCAGGTATTAGAAGAAAATGCGCAACAAGATCATCATATCGAACCTATTTTAACTTCATACGAACAAGAGAAGAGTTCAAGCGCGCAAATAAAGCTTTTTAAAATTTTCTCAATTAAGTTTTTTCTATCAATTCTAGCAATTCTCGTATTTGGTTCAGTAGCTAGTTATTGGTTCATAAAGGAACCTAGCCCCATCAAATTTGAATCCAAAAAACTCTCAATCTCAGATGACAGTATTTATTTCTTTCTAAGTCCCTCTCCCTCAAATGAAAAGTTAGCCGTAACAAAAGAAAATGTGAAAACGGGGATTGATGAAATATTTCTCATTGATTTAGATACGCATAAAAACACCAAAATCATTTCTGAGCAACATGATAGTTACCCGATCGGTTGGGCTTCGAATAGCAATAGTATCTATTATCAAATCATAAATAACGCTTTGAAAATTTGTGAGATTTGGCGTGCAGATTTTAAGGTGAGTAATGAGATTTCTCTTAAAGAAAAAGTATTAGATTGTGACTCACAATATATCTTGAGCATGGTCACGGATGAACAGCACAACAGAATGATTTATACAAAGTTTGGCTATAGAAATGTTCCAAGTTTATCTGCACTTGTTGCGCGAGACTTAGAAACTGGCGAGGAGTTTCAAGTGACTTCCCCAAATATTGACTCTTATGGTGAGAGGTTTGTCTCCCTTTCACCTAACAAAGAAAAAATTGCATTCGTCAGGATGCAAACAGGGAACAGCCAAATACATATCGCAAACCCGGATGGCAGTATGCAAAGGAAAATTCATGAATCTAATGCAAGAATTAATAGGGTCGAATGGAGCAATAACTCGCAAGTGCTTCTGTGGTACGAGGCTAAATCACAGCAGCTGTTTTCTTATGATACGAATTTATCTTCTTTGAAAAAAACAGCAGTTTCATCTAATAACTATAGCAATATCGTTGTGAGTAGCGATATGTTTATTGCGACTACTAAATCTTCAGATGCTGACATTTATATTTATAGCTCTGATACCAAGACATTTGAGCAGGTCACAGATACGAGAATTAATGAATTTTCACCTATATCTAGTGAGAAAGGTTTTTATTTTTTCACTGATAATGAAGGTTTAATGCTGAATTCTTATTGGAATGGAGAGCTATCTGTATTACCAAGCGCATTGAATATGGATAGTCTAGTAGGCGGGGATTTCAATAAAAGCGATAGGCGAATGGCTTTATATCAGAGAAATAAAGTTGTTTTATATAAGCCTGAAGACAATGAAGTGGTAGACAGCTTTGAGATAGAAAATCGAATTGTTCACTTAGCATGGCTTAACAAAACAAAGCTTTTATTGATTTTAGAAGGTAATCAAAGTGAGCAGCACATTTGGACACTGGATTTAGAGAACGAAAAGCTTCAAAAAATCATTCATAATGATGCTCGTCGAGTTTTTAAATCCTCCGCTAATAAAATCATTTATCAAGATTTTTACAATAACCTTCACTTATTTGACCCTACTGAAGGGACTTCTCAACTACTACTCTCTTTGAAAGGTCATCCTTATATTAACTGGCGTTATATGGATAATAATATCTACTACACTACAGGAAATGACCTTGTAAAATACTCTATAGAGACACAAAAAGAGACAGTTTTTTTTGATGGAAACTCGGTTGATGATAGTTTTGTTTTCGAATTTTCAGTTATTAAAAATCAAGATTTTGAAAAATTTATCCTTCAAATTCATAGGTTAAGAAGTAATGAGGTTGTTTTACTTGAGCGCTTGAAATAGTTACTGAAAGGTGAGTTTGCGCTATCAGGTATTTGTAACTAATCCCTCATGACAATTTTCATAAACCCTCGCTATTATAGGTCCAGCTTTTAAAGCTGGCTCATGTTTGAATGCAGTTAAATCACAACATTTTTAATAAAACTAATTCTTCGTTTTTATCAATAATGAGGCAAACAATGTTTTTAGCCATTAATAAGAAAAAACTTAAAGAGCTCTCTAATACTAAGCTTACGTTTTCAGAAACAGCAGCCATAAATGGTGGGAAAACCACTGACACTGGTCATGACACACTTGTTCCTTCTAGAACAACAGGTTTTAAATGCGTTGTAGATCAGATTCCAGGTAAAGCTAAGCCTAACACATTAGATACATTTTAGTAGTTGATATTAAATCACTAATCAAACCTAATAAGGGTTGGATTACTCAAGGAAAGGTTAGAGTAATCAAGGAAAGGTTAGAGTAATCATGGAAAGGTTAGAGTAATCAAGGAAAGGTTAGAGTAATCATGGAAAGGTTAGAGTAATCATGGAAAGGTTAGAGTAATCAAGGAAAGGTTAGAGTAATCAAGGAAAGGTTAGAGTAATCAAGGAAAGGTTAGAGTAATCAAGGAAAGTTTAAGGTAATCAAGGAATGGTTAAGGTAATCAAGGAATGGTTTAGGTAATCAAGGAATGGTTTAGGTAATCAAGGAATGGTTTAGGTAATCAAGGAATGGTTTAGGTAATCAAGGAAAGGTTAGAGCAATCAAGGAAAGGTTAGAGCAATCAAGGAAAGGTTAGAGCAATCAAGGAAAGGTTAGAGCAATCAAGGAAAGGTTAGAGCAATCAAGGAAAGGTTAGAGCAATCAAG
>NZ_JBECOS010000018.1:0-140512 GCF_040104455.1 Pseudoalteromonas sp. BZB3
AAACAATACATATTGTTAACATTTTAACTAAAACAGAGAAATAATTTGAGTTTTGCGCAGACTTTTATATGAAAGGATTATCAAAAATAAAAAGCGCATAAAGCAAACTGCTTAATGCGCTTTTACTTAACGACTTAATTAATTGGATTTAAAACGTTCAGACTTAGTAGCTAGCTTGTAGCGTCAAACCATTATAAGCGCTATAGCCACGAAGCATGATGTAGTAAGTACCGCCAGTGCCAGAACTCAAGCTGCAGCTCTCATTGTTACCACTTCGGTAAGGACGACAATCATACGTACCTGTTGTTGGTGCAGCTCCTTTACGAACATAAAGGTCTGCATCACCAGAGCCGCCTGATGTATTTACATTTAGTGTTACACCCGCTGGTACATCAATAGTGTAAACAACCTCAGAATTACGTGTTCCAGAAAGGCTCGTTACTGGTACACCATTATCTAGGCAATTCGCACCGCAACCGCCACCTGATGATGTTTGGGCTTTCAGTGACACACCTGAATAAGCACTGTAGCCTCGAACCATTACATGCCAAGTGCCAGCAGTTGGGTTATTGAAAGTACAGGTTTCTTCATTGCCATTTTTGTATGGGCGACAGCTATATGAAGATTGTGTTGGTTTAGTACCTTGTTGAACATAGATATCAGCATCACCAGAACCACCAGTCATACTGAAAGCCACATTTGAAGTACCAGCAGGTACTTCAAATGTGAAGAAACTTTCAGAGCCTCTAGCACCAGAGATGTTCACAGCAACACCATCTTCAAGTGCTGGATCCGGGTCAACTGGGTCAACTGGACCACCATCACCAACTAGGCTATATAAAAGTTCATTTGGTGAACCCGATTTCGCATCATTAATTTTGTTTTTAGAACTGCGGTTACTTAAAAGTGAATCAATTTGAGCTGGAGAGCGCGAGCTGTCTTCATCTAGATAAAGCGCAGCAACACCTGCAACATGAGGAGCAGCCATTGATGTACCACTGATCGTATTCGTAGATGTATTAGAGTTATACCAAGCTGACTTGATGCTTGAACCCGGTGCGTAAATATCTAAACAGCTACCATAGTTAGAGAAGCTTGAACGGCTATCACTGCTCGTTGTAGAGCCTACCGTGATTGCATCTGCCGCACGTGCTGGTGAGTAGTTACACGCATTTGAGTTGTCATTACCCGCAGCAACAACAAACGTGACACCAGAAGCAACCGCTGCGTTAACGGCGTCATCAAGTGCTTGTGATCTTCCACCACCCAAACTCATGTTTGCAACAGAAGGGCCAGATGCATTGTTCTTAACCCAATCGACGCCTGCAATAACACCAGAGTTAGTACCTGAGCCAGAACAACCTAGTACTTTAATACCTACAATATTAACGTTTTTTGCGACACCGTACTGGCTACCGCCAATTGTACCCGCTACGTGAGTACCATGACCATTACAGTCTGTTGCATCTGCATCGTTATCTACGAAATCGTAACCATGTGAAGCTCGGCCACCGAACTCGTTGTGCGAAATAAGTACACCAGTATCGATAACGTAGGCCGTTACGCCTGCACCATCATAGTCATAGTGGTAGTTAGAATTTAGCGGACGATCACGTTGGTCAATACGGTCTAGACCCCAAATTGCATTGCTTTGATCAGCATTTGTAGCTGCTAGAGGAGACACACTCACAATCTGATCTTGCTCGATATAGTCAACATCAGGGTTGTTTAGTAAGTCTTGAACTTGGTTTGCAGATGCATTCACAACCACACCATTTAAAGAACCAGCAAACTTGCGTGATACATCTACGTTATAGCTATTTACGAGTTTTTGGCTGGCCTGCTCAGCATAACTTGCTACTGCATCAGCGCTTTGAATATTTAAAACTGAAGGGGTTTTAAATACTACAATGTATTGATTTGGAATGGCTTTGCTTTCAGAAACTTGTTTTAGTTCCGCTTGAGCTAAAGCTTGACCTGATACAATTGCACCGATAGCAAATGCTAGAGTCGATAATTTACGCATAATGATTCCTTTTACTTTGTTGTTTGATTAAAAATCACTCAAACCATAGCGCAAGGAACCATAAAGATCACATTTTATTTACATAAATTTAAACTTTTTCATCTTTAAATTTGTACCTTTAACTTTACAATTAAACTATTTTCTATTTTAAATCAGTTGCTTAATTTAATAAATTTGACACAATTTAACTTTGTTAAATTTTAGTTACGAGTTAGATGAAAGAGACTTTCACCAAAGTGTTTGCATAAATTGCTTCTCTGAATTGAAAATTTCTCCAATTATTGGTGTTCTAATCACAGCATTATGCTCATCTGCCGCTTTTGACACTCGCTCTAACGGCTCAAACCATGCATGAAATGATAAATCAAAGGTACCGTTATGTACTGGCACCATCACTTTCCCTTGTAAATCAAGGTGTGCTTGTAAGCTTTGCTCTGGTGTCATATGGATATCGGCCCAGCCTTTATAATATGTGTCTTGTATATACTATAACCATCTTAAAATGAATGTTTCATAACCCTAAGTAAAAGAACGCATAGTATTAAAAATGCACTTTCCTAGATCCTTGACGCTGAAATGGAACTAAAGACACTTACTCATTTTTAAAGAAATAAAGCTCATTCCAAACCATTTACTAATTTCCATAATCTATCAGAGAGAATAAACTTAGCTTAATCGCAGGACTAAACAGCAATACAAGGACAAAACATGATCAGAGCAATGAGGCATGACGACTTTATGAACTTTTGGCCGACTTTTCGGTATATTATTCAAGCACAAGAGACTTATGCATTTGATCCAGACATGAACGAGTCGAGCGCATATGCTCTATGGTGTGAAGCGCCGTTAAAATCTTTCGTTTACGAAGAAAATGGACAAGTGCTGGCCAGTTATTACTTAAAAGCCAATGCCATGGGACCAAGCTCACACATTTGTAACTGCGGCTATATGGTCTCGCCTTTAGCAGCAGGAAAAGGTATTGCCAGACAACTTTGTGAGCACTCTCAGCTTATCGCCCTAGAGCTTGGTTTTAAGGCCATGCAGTTTAATTCTGTGGTCTCGAGTAATACCGTTGCTGTATCGCTTTGGCAAAAGCTTGGATATGAAATTATCGGCAAAATTCCAAAAGCCTATAACCACCCGAAGTTAGGTTATGTTGATAGTCTCATTATGTATAAATGGCTCTGCGACGAATAAACCGCGTGTTTTTTTTAAGTAATAAATTTATTTAACAAGCTTTGTTGCGACTTCACATCACTTAGCAGTCGTTCATTTGCAATTACCTGTAAACGCACAAAGCCTGTCAGCTAGTTTGCTGTATGGTACCTTTATTCGCTTAGTTCTAAGATTAAAAAGGGGCTACTCGCCCCTTACAAGCATAATGATTTTTAGTCTCTAAAGTTACTCGGCGCAGGTGGCACAACAAGCGGCTTTTTAGGGTTAGCTTCTAATTCTTCAAGAAGCTCTTTAACTGCGCGCTCGACCGATGGGTCCTTTCCTGCATGAATAAGCTCTGGACGATCAACCACTTCGATATCTGGTGTTACACCTTCATTCTCTATGATCCAGTTGCCATCATTATCAAGAATACGGAAAGTCGCAGCTATTACTTGCCCGCCATCAACAAGGTATGGGTTGCCAGAAATACCAATCAAGCCACCCCAAGTTCGTGTGCCAATTAACTTACCAAGACCAGCTTGACGGAAATAGTAAGGTAATGCATCACCACCAGAACTCGAATAACCGTTAATTAGCATAGCTTTAGGGCCATCATGAGCAAACGCTGGCGTTTTAGTTGGCTCAACACCACGACGTTTCCAGTAATTTAATGGCTTGCGAGATAACCAAGTAATTAGATGTTCAGGAATAAAACCACCACCGTTGTAACGATCGTCTATGATCATGGCCTCTTTTGTCGTCTGTGGCATAAAGTTCTTGAATAAAGAACGATTACCTTCGTAGTGTGTATTTGGTAAATGCACATAGCCAATCTTGCCATTTGACAACTTGTTGACGTATTCAGCTCGGCTGTTCACCTACTCTAAGTAACGCAGACCCTGCTCACTGGCTACGGGTTTAACTGTCACCTTCCAAGCTGCTTCAAAACTAGGCGAATCAGACAGCATTAGCTCTACAGGCTCGCCCTGAGTATTTTCAAGCAACTCAAAGAAGTTACTCACTTGATCTACGGCTTGGCCATTCACCGATAGAATGAAGTTACCTACTGAGGCATTAATGCCAGTTTGACCCAATGGCGAACGGAAATCTTCATGCCAATCTTCGCCTTGATAAATCTTGTTTATCTTCACAAAGCCAGACGGGTGACTTTCTACTTCAGCACCTAATAAACCATGCTTTTTACGTTCAGCGGTTGGCGCATCGCCCGATTGAACATAAATATGACCCGCATTAATTTCACCCGCGATTTCACTGAGCACATAATCTAAATCAGTTCTGTGTGCTACTGCATCTGCCATTGGTTGATAACGTTTTAAAATTGCATCCCAATCTTGGCCATGGTGATTTTCATCATAGAACCAATCACGCAATGTACGCCACCCCTCAACATACATTTGTTGCCACTCGACCTTAGGATCAATTTTTAAATTCATCTTCGAGAGATCGAGCTGATTCGCTTTAAGGTCTTGTTTTGCTTTAGGCTTAATAACACTGATGTTTTTACCTAAGCGAGCAATGATGTGTTTACCATTCGTAGACACTTTATACTGACTCACGCCAGAAGCGACTGTAGCCATTTTGCCATCAGGCTTGTTCGAAATAAGCTTAAGGGCACCACCAGATAGCGTTAAAACCCCACCTTCTACACCCGTTAAGCCACGATAATTTCCTGCTGGTGCATTTGTAGCGACGACACGCTTCATAAAACCTTGAGGCTCAAGCGCATTCGTGTTTTCTTGTTTAGATTTATCTTCAGTCTTTTCAGTAACAATGCCCGCTTCATCAGAGCTTAATGCGTTAATGGGTGTGATTTGATTATTCACAGCAACCGCATAAACTCGCGTGGCACGATTAAACATATAATCAAACTCATACGAGCTGAACGTTAAGTTGTAATCACGTTCAGAGCTGAAATACAGATACTCACCGTCAGGAGAAAAAGTCGGGTTACTTTCAGATGTCATCTCATCTGTTAAGCGTGTTACCTTCTGTGACTCAATATTGAAATGAAATAACGATGAGTAGCGGTTTTCGTTATTTTTTACATACACAATATCGTTTGAATTTGGCGACCAAACATATTGAGTAAGACCATTTTCATCAAACTTTGCCACATCTATTTTTGTTTGTTTGCCAGATGCAGTATCAAGTAACCAAAGCGTATGGTTTTTATCTGCAAAAAGTAGTTTGCTGTTATCAGGTGACCACTTAGGCGTAAAACGCCAAATTGTGCCATTACTTGTTAACTGCTTAACTTCATTATTGTTAGCGCGATCTTTAATATAAATCTCGTACTCGCCTGTCACATCGCTCATATAAGCGATATATCGACCATTTGGCGACCAACTTGCCTCTATCTCACGGCCTTCAGGCGTGTAGCTTAAGTTACGAGTCGGACCTTGTTTTACAGGTACTGTGAAAATTTCACCTCGGGCTGTAAACACCGCGCGATTACCATCATGAGAGATGTCCATTGAGTCAATAAAGTCACTCACATTTTTGCTATAAGGCAATGTGTGCTCTCTGATCCCCTCTACATTTATCGTTAGTTTCTCAGAAGACTTTGTAGCTTCATCGAAACGGTATAGATACCCCCCGTTTTCATAAACAATCGCATCAGGACCCGCAGAAGGCCACAATACATCGAAGTCATCATGCGTTGTCATTCGAACAGGCGCTTTACCTTCACGGTATTTATATAAATTAAGTGTGTAATCTCTATCTGAAACAAAATAAATACTGTCATTTATCCAGGTAGGCTGTTGATCTGTAGCGCGATGAGACGTTAACTGTTTTGAAGTATTATTTTCTAAATCATACACCCACACATCTTGAGCACGACCACCACGTGAACGCTTCCACGTTCTAAACTCTCTGTCTATTGGGGTATAAACGTACTTGCTACCATCTGGAGAAAGCATACCGCCGCCCGTTTCAGGTATTGCCATCGGTTGCTCTAAGCCCCCTTCTGCTGGCACCATGTATGGACGACCCATTCGCTTGCCCCAAGGCGTTCTGTTTGCTCTAAATACGATATTTTTTCCGTCTGGCGTCCAGTCCAGAACACGATAATCATAGCCGCCACGAGGTGGCATAGGACCAACGTCATTGTAGTAAGTTAATTGTTTCAAACCTGAGCCATCGCGGTTTATGACATAAACTTGTCGACTACCGTTGTACTGTGCTGAGAATGCAATTTGACTTCCGTCTGGAGAAAACTTAGGAAAAGTTTCGAACCCCTCATGATGTGTCAAACGCTGGCTTTTTCCAGTCTTAGTGTTAGCAACGTAAATGTCACCCGCATAAACAAATGTGACATGCTCTTTATGAATATCAGGGAATCGTAAGATACGGGTATCTTGCGTTTGAAACGCAGAAGCCAAAGGCGCAACGACAGCAGCCATGGCCAAAACAAGATTTTTAATTTTCATTCTTCGCTCGTTTTTATAATGACTAATGTTACATAATAACATTTAAGTCTGCTGTGAAAGCTTTTTGAGATAAGTTGGTTGTGACAAAATGTAACGACTAAAAATGAGTTGATGCCCCATACTTTTTGCTCATGTAAAAAACTCAACAGTAAAATTTGCTTAACTGACTATGATTAGTAATATGGCAAAAAAGATATATCTTGTGAGTAATCATGATTCGGTTTTTTGTTTTTTTCATTCTATTTTGTTTTTTGCCCAGTTTCTTCGTTCAGGCAAATCAACTTAATGTTATGTTTTTGAACCCGGGTCACCCATCAAATAATCCAACCGGGCATTTTTGGCCGAATGTAAATTACTTCATGCAAGAAGCTGCTGATGACTTAAACATCAACCTCACTACCATTTATGCCAACCGTAATCATATTCTCATGAAATCTTTTGCCAAAGATGTCATCGAAAATAAACCTGACTTTGCAGTTATCGTAAACGAAAAAGGGGTGGCGACTAGCCTAGTCAATAAAATTACAGCACAAAAAATCAAAGTATTCATGTTGCTAAATGATCTCACTAATGAAGAGCTTAACGCACTAACTCCTGAGCAAAGAGAATATTATGCAGGTAGTCTTATCCCAAATAACTTTGATGCTGGTTTTACACTTGCCGAGCAACTTCATCAATCGATTAATTTTAGTAACTCAGACTCTCAGTCAAAAGTGAATATATTGGCCTTGCATGGTGATGAAACCTCCCCTGCCTCCATAGCCAGAGCCGAGGGATTACAAAGCTTTATCACTGATAACCGCAACATCAATTTAATTGATAGTACGGTTGCTAATTGGTCAAAACAACAGGCCTACGAAAAAGTCTCTGGTATTTTAAAGCATCAAAAAATAGATATTATCTGGGCAGCCAATGATGCGATGGCATGTGGTGCGACATCTGCAGTCATCAATGCAGGTAAAGCTGACTCAATGCTAATTGGCGGTATTAATTGGGATGATGATATACCGCTAGGTAGATTATCAGTATCAGTCGGAGGTCATGTGACACTCGGTGCATACGCGATGGTATTACTGAAAGAGCAATGGCTTGGGGTTAGTAAAGCTAAAAGGGTTAAACACTCTATTTTCCAACATAGTAATGTTGAAGCTTATGAGACTTTTATGACTGCCTTAAAGCAAAAGCGCTTTCACCGATGTGACTTTACTCAATTTCTTAGTAATCATACAAAAGCACAGACATTCTCTATCGAAAACCTTATTTGTCATTAAACTGCTTGCAGCTCAATTTATAATTTGACAGAGCTAATAACAATGCCATTTTCATCTGCATATAGCCAATCATTCTTAGAAATCTTTGCGCCTAGTAAGTTTATCTGCTCTAAATATTGCCCTTTTCCTTGCTTCTGTGTTTTTCGTGGAGTGTGGCCTAATGCCATCACACAAAATGGTAACCCTTTTAAAATTTCAACATCTCTAACACAGCCATTTATCACTACACCAGCCCACTGATTTTCAATACCAAAAAAAGCTAAGTTATCACCTAAAAAAGCAAACGTTTTAGAATCAAGCGCATCGACAACCAATATTTTGTTATCTCCTTCCTGCTTTAAAGACTCTGCTACAAGACTGTTATCATCTGGGCACTGAACAATCACAACTTGCCCTTTCATATGCTTTTTTAGACCGAAATGCATTAATCCATGATGCATCACTTGTAATGCTTCGCCATGCTCATCATATAAATCGGGTGTAGAAAAATCAGACATAAGTTACTCTCAGTAAGCTTAAATTATTAAACCTTAGTTAAGCGTCTAAATCTGATATATGACAATCTTTTCGAGAAATGTCAGTCATTCATAAAAAGCATATTATTGATGCAAACAACGAGTTTCTAGAGTGAGATCTTGCTCTAATATTTGCTCTGTCGTGTCTAAATACAGTTGCTTAATTGGAATGTGTTTGGCCTTAGCATAAATCTTATCTACCGCGTTTTGCAGCTTTTGAACAACTTCTGGATTTATCGTTTTATTTAAGGCCAAGTAATTTCCTCCTAGTCGAGGATCATCTATAAAATAAGCTGGCACAACTTGCTCTGGTCGAAGTCGGTAATTCTGAATATGGAATTTCAAACTATTTGCAGAGGCAATAAATAAATCAAGTTTACCTTCGGTAAAGGCTCTTATTTCGGCAAATTTTTCAGAGAATGGAATGTAGTTGATATGCTCTTTAAATCCCCAGTGCCTTAAAATCTGCTCATAAACATCACCTTTATGCAAACCAACAGTGTAATTCGCCAATTCCTCTTTATTGGAAATGTGAATATCATCTCGTTCAATAAGTTTATAAAAACATGCCGGGCTAGAAATAAGTGGCCCTACCCATTGATACTTTTGCTCTCGACTTGGCAAACGAGAGGTTGAAACCAAGCCCCCTTTTGGATCTTTAAGACTTAATGTCATTGCTCGCTTCCAAGGGTAAAGGGCAAAAGTACATTTTATTTTTGCCATCTCACAAGCCATAGCAACTATGTCTGCGTTGACACCAACAACTTTGCCTTTTTGTAGAAAGTTATAGGGAGGGAACTCTTCTGTATATATGGTCAGTGCCGTTTCTGATGAGAAGCAACTTGCTGAAAAGATCAATATCACAAACAACAAACTTCTTATTCTCATCAAACAACACCTTAAAAAGCGCTTATTGTAAAAACCATATATTTCAAAAACATGTCTAACTTCATGTTTATTGAATACATACTTAAGCATAGGAAGGAAACAAAGAATTGCCATTTTCAAAACTAATTTTGAAAATGGCTTAGCAAGTTAGATAAGATATATTGAGTTTAAAAGCTGAAGGTTCTAGCGGCCGTGAATAAAATTGTTGAATCTCCGTAAGTATCTAGGTTGGTGTCTTCATATCCCAATGATAAATCCCACCCACTGATAGAATAGTTTCCAGTAATGCGCCAATGCATATAGCCATCATCTCCTTCTTCCCACGTCCATTTATCATCATCCATACTCATTGAATAATCGACCCCTACATCAACCGAAAATGCCTCATTAATTGGGAAGTTATGAGTCAGCATCACTATGCTGTGGCCCGCACCTGTGCCAAAATAGTCCCATGCATACCAAAAATTAAGGTTAGTGTTACCGTAATTAAACTTTGCATAGGCTTCTGCGTAGTTATAACTGGAGCTCACATCAGCGCCGTGATAGGTGTACTGCGCAATACCAACATCTAAATTAACAACATCATTCAGAGCTGTGTAGTAACCTACATAACCATCAAACTCGATGTTGGTATCTTCGCCAAAATCGACATTTGAGCCCCAGACTCCTGCATACAACCCGTTATCTCCCGCCCAATCAAAGCTTGCCTGAATGGCAGGGTCTTCTTGAGTTTGACTTACCCCATTAAATAAATAATCAGACACACCCGTCACTGTAATTGAGGTATCAGCCAAAGTCGGAAAAGCGCATAAACACAGTGTATATAAAATCGATTTTTTCATTATTGAACTCTGAAATAATTTTCCTTTATGAAATGAGAGTAGTACAAAAATGACTTCTGTAAACAAATGAACAGACTATTTCTAAAACAGAAATACTTTACCTTTAAGTAACATTAAGCAATTCCTTGTTGCTAATACCAAAATATCTAAACTTTTATTATTAGCCATACTTAACCCTGTTTTTAAGGTATTTAACATAACAGCACCTGAAAATTTAGGGTTATAGACTAATATAAACTTATAACTTCCCCAATAGCCCCGCTCGTCGGGGCACTTTTTTGAGCTAAGAAATATTTCACCCAGACTTATCATCTTTGTATATAAAAAATAAATATGTCTCTTTATGTCGTTTTTATGTTTTATCCGACACCCCTCGTCGCGTTAATATAGGTTTATTCACAGAGTAAAATCTCAAAGAACAACTCATATGACCATCAAACAAGTCTATTTCATCGCTGATGGCTTTCAAGCCCTTGACCTATTTGGTCCACTTGATGCCTTTATGGAAACTAACAGCATTCAAAACAATGCCTACCAGTGCAAACTGTTAGGGATCAGCAAACAGCCTGTACAAACCGCTTATGGACAAAGTGTGTCTGTCGATTACTGTCTGAGTGATAAGTTTGACTATGACGATTTGATCATTTGCGGGGGCACAGGCATGCGTACTCTGCAACTAACTACTAAGCAGCTCAATGCGCTTTCTGACATAGCTAAAAAAGCAAAACGTGTCTTTAGTATTTGCACAGGGGCGTTTATTCTGGCCAAACTCTTTGATGATAAAGCCCTTACGATTACAACACATTGGCGCCATTGTGAGAGCCTAGCTAAGCAGAACCCAAATAAAACCGTCACGCCTGATCCACTCTTTATTCGTGATGAAAACATATGGTCATCAGCCGGTGTGCTGTCGGGTGTTGATTTAGCTCTGGCAATTATTCGCGAAGACTATGGTAATAGCGTGGCAGCAAAAGTAGCTAAAGAGTTGGTAGTGTACCTACAACGAGCAGGAAAGCAGCGGCAATATTCTGATATTTTAGAGCTTCAATCCGGTGAAAGTTTGAAGCTCTCGCCACTGATTGATTGGTTAAGTACGCAATTAGACAAATCAGTTACAGTCACCAGCATGGCTGAATTTTGTCACTTGAGCGAGCGACAACTCACACGGTTATTTAAACAGCACCTTAACTGTACACCTAGTCATTATTTTCGAGTACTCAAGCTTAATCATGCCAGAGATTTACTATGTGAGGAAAACATCAGTCTACAGCTTATCTCGAAAAAATTTGGCTTTAATAATTACGACAGTTTTCGTCGTGCTTTTATTAAGCAATTTGGCCTATCACCTTCACACTATGCTAAGGGCACAGACCTATGAAATTAACGTTTAAATTACTCGTTCTCGCTTTGTTTAGCTTTATCTCATATGCAGACACGCTATCAGTAAAACAACAGCAGGCTTGGCTAGAGGACATTAACTTTTATGAAAACCAAATCAGAACCAAGCATATTGAACCATTTCATACGCTTGCTGAAAATGACTTTGCCAGACTCTTGAAAGAACTAAAACAAGACTTACCGCTACTCAGTGAGCCTCAAGTAGAAGCGCGACTAATGGCAATAACTGGTACCATTGGCGACGGACACACTAACTATTTTATGATGTCTGGGCCTCACCAACACTTTCCGCTCAGGTATAAGTTCTTTAACAATAAATTACGCGTCATTGATACAACTAAGCAATATCAGCACCTTATCGGCGCTGAGCTAAAAACCATCAATGGCTTAACCGTTGAAGCACTGTTTGAGTTAATCACACCTATGCTGCCTGGGGTAGACAACCAATTTAGCGCCAAAGCGCGTTTTGAGTTTTATTTAACCCTGCACAAGTTGTTATTAGGTCTGGGCCATGTAAAAGAGAGTGCTGCGGCACAGTTTGAGTTTGAACTTGGTGGTAATACGCTTAACGAACAAATAGCGCCTATTGAGATGAGCGAATTTGCCAAACTCAGTTCCGCTTTTAAAAGTCACTCAGATAAATTAAATATGCTTGATATTGGCATGCCAGGTATAAGCCTAGGCTTGTTAAAAGATAAAAAAATCGCTTACTTTAATTTTAACGCCTACCCCAGTTTTGAGCAGGTAATTTCAGAGTGCCAAGCACTGCAAAAGCAATTAAAAACGGTTAAATCAAAGTATCTGATTATCGATTTCAGAGGCAATGGCGGCGGCAGTTTTTACACAGGTTTAGCTTTTTCATCTTGTCTGTTACCTCTAGACCAATTTGATTGGAAAACAGGTGTATTTGCTCTCACTGATGAACACACTTTCTCTGCGGCAATGAGTAACACCGTACAGTTCAAACAAATTCTCAATGCGCGTATTTTCGGCACACCAACAGGTGGTGATCCCAACCAGTTCTCCGAAAGCTATCGCTTTGCTTTACCTAACTCGAAAAGAAAGTTAAGTGTATCAAAACGCTATTACCCGTTTCTTTTTGACAATACAGATGCTGTCTACCCTGATGAGTTGATTGAAACTTCATGGCTAGATTATCAACAAGGAAACGACCCTGTGCTATCAGCGGTACTGGCTGAAATTGAAAAATAGAGAACAACACATGCTCCAATTAAAACCCAATTGCGAATGCTGTAATAAGGCTTTACCTTCAAATTCTCATGAGGCAATGATCTGCAGTTATGAATGCACTTTTTGTAGACACTGCGTAGAAAAAGAATTACTTAATGTGTGCCCAAACTGCGGTGGTAATTTTGAAACAAGGCCTATACGTCCTTTAGAAGTTCGCTAAGAAAACAAAATTAGCACGAGCACAATGTTATATTTTCACTGCAACACGCTGAGCTGATTTCTAATATTGCGAGCTATGTATTTATAGTTACAATGACAATAAATACATTGCTCGCAAAGTCATGAACTGTGAGTAAAAGTTTATCAAAGGATTACTCGTGGAAAGACAAGAAACGCTGGTTCAATATTTCAAAGAGCATGATGGGTGCGAACCATCACTTGATTTAACAAAACACAAAAAAATGGTGAACAGCCCATTTCAGTTTTTGCGCGGCTCAGCGCCGCTTATGTATCGAGACTTGGCAAGCCACTTAATCACTTTGCCTGAGTCTTTACTGAATATTCCTCTTACTACAATTATGGGTGACTGCCACACGAGTAACTTTGGCTTTTTAAGTGAAGAAGGCTCTCATGGTGAAACCGTGGTTTTTTCGCCTAATGACTTTGATGATGCCTGTTTTGGTCATGCCAGTTGGGATCTATTCAGGTTTTTAGTCAGTCTACCACTTGCACATACCGAGGCTGCTCAAATTCAGGCAGAGTCTGAATGTGAAAAACTCAAAGCAAAACCCCTTGCAAATGAACAGCAAATACATTCAGCGCAACAAGCTTTTCTAAAAGCCTATATAGAAACTTGTGAGCGCTCATTACAAAAGAAAAACGACAGTCAAACCGCACTCACTGAGTTCTCAAAAGGTCATATTTTGTATAAGCGCTGGCAGAAGGCACTCACTAGAGTAGTCGGTGGCGAAGCCTTTATGACTAAAAGCACCTTGGCTAAAGAGGTCGATTTAGTGCAATGGCGATTTAAACAAAACCCTGACAAGTTTATTCCTCTGCCTGATGACATCTATGAAAACCTGTACATGCAATTCAGGCCTTTTATGGACGATGAAATTCTCGATATCGTCATGCGCCATAACGCTGGTACAGGCTCAAATAATTTAGGTCGCTATTACGTTTTAGTAGGCCCGAGCCAGCCTTATGATGCTGCTAAAACACATATCGTAGAAATAAAACAGCAAAGAGAAGCGGCCCCCATAAAATACTTTCCTAAGTTGTCTGTAAACAACAGTCTCTCTGCGGCGCATTTAACGGTAAATTGTCAAAGAAAAATGCAGCGCCGACCCGACTTAATTCTCGATGATGCCATTTGGCAAGATCAACATTGGTTACTTCGCTCTCGCCATCATGCTCGTGTTGGCATTGACTCTGAGCATTTTATGTTAGGAAGAAGAGCGGCCGAAAAAGGCGGCGTTATTCAATATGCACTGAGTTGTGGAGAAGCATTGGCACTTGCGCATATGCGAGGCGACCGCCGCTCAGTAGATTTTCAAAAAGCCATTGTTGCTATTTTGCCGCAACAGCAAAGAGGGTTAATAAACGCAGCCAACAAGTATGTGCGACAAGTTAAAAGCGACTGCTTAACAACAAAAAGTCTTATTGAAAGTCCTCTAAAGTAATCGTGATGCAGATGAAGCACCTTTGCTTTGTCTGCCCTCTGTAAAAGAGGTTTGTAATCATTTCTTGTTCCTTGAGTATAAGCTCACACTCTTATCTTATGCTCACTTAAATTGAGCTTCAATATTTTTACTTTTACTGTTTTAGCACTATGCTTTTTGTAAAGTTTCTTGATTTTAATATGAGCATGTTAGTTGAATTTATTTATACAAGTACGGCGACAGCGCCCTTACAATGGACTGAGTTAGAAGTGCTAAGACACGAATGTGAACGTCGTAATCAGCTTGAAAAAATCACAGGCATGTTGCTGTATGATGGCAAACACTTCATGCAGGTACTCGAAGGTGAAGAGAAAAAAATATTAGCACTTTTTAATTGGATAAAATCAGATCCTAGGCACAAAAATGTAGAAGCTATCATAAACAACCCTATCGATAAGCGTAACTTTACTGACTGGGCTATGGGTCTTATTACCTGTGATGAAAAAACTCAGTTGCAAACGGTGACAGAACTTAAAGGCAAACGAAAAAAGCCGCTCAGTTATGAATTACTTTATGCTTTTGCTCATCATGAAATCGAAATTGATGATATGTTAGACGCCGATTAGTGCTCGAAGAATATATTCTTATATGAGCTGTAAAGCCACTTTACAGCTTGGTATTTGACTTTAGATTACTACTGGTAGCTACTCTAATAATAGTTACTTCAAAAAAATATGCTCAGCAGACGGTGATTTAACCGCGCCGACTGAGTTTAATATTGTTTGATACTTACCTGACTCTTTAATGGCTGTTAAGCCCAAATTAAAAGTCTCAAGTAACTGCTTAGACTCTTTGGATTGTTTTAAAAATAGTAAATGACTGCTTTCAATCATTAAAGGTTTTGGGTGGAAATCAATTTGCTCAATTTCTTGCGCTGAAAAATGCTCTTTCAGAAGATGCTTAGCAGGAATAGTTGCCATAGGAAATAAATCGATCCTATCTTTGAGTAACTTCTTAAAGTTTTGCAAATCTGTCGTGACAGTATCAACGTTTAAAACGCCACGTTGAGCAAGCTGCCAAAACTCTTCGCTATAGCTATAACCCGTCGTTGCACCTATATTAAAATTACTCAGCTCTAACAAACTTTGCCAATCGTGTAATGGCTTTCTCTTATGAAAATAGAAATGAATCGCTTCGTAATGAAGAGGGTCTGAACAATAAAAATCTTTCTGCCTTTCAGGCGCACAAAACCAAAAAGCCGCTGCGTCATAGTTGCCTTTTAAAGAAGATGCAAAACTTCTTCCCCATGGCATAAATTCAAATTGAACAGTGTGTCCTTGTGTTTCAAAAGCTGCGCGAATAACTTGCGGCACAATACCTTGTTGTTGCGCATCTTGACTAGCAAAAGGGGGATATTCTCCTATTGAGATTTTCAGTTGCTTGGATTGAGCAAAAGTACTCAGTAGCAAACAGAGCAATAAAGCAACACGCACACTTTCTTCCTTAAAATGATTACCAAATAAGTTTAGAACAAAAAAACAGACTATGAACATAGCAAAAAAAGGTGAAATTAATTACCGACACCAATAATTTGCAAATTACTAATGCAATAACCAAATAATAAGAAGTACTTTCGCGTCTTTTTACTCACCTCGCTATTACCGAAATACCTTATCTATATGCTTGGTTTTCTGCATGTCAGATGATAAGTACAAAGTTTCGTTTTTTTGTTCTGGATTTTTGCGTGTAATTAAAAAAATCTATAAGCATCTCCTATATTGACGCTCTCAAGGGGCGGAGATAAATCATCAGGAAAGATCAATACATACACTATCAGGCAGCACTTGCTCGATAACATCGACCTATAAAATGATTAAAAAATTAAAAAACATTAAGTGTTCTAAAACAACAAGCTTTAGTTGATAGCTAAAACGCTCACTGCACACCAAAGTCTGCTAGATGCTGACTTTATCATCGATTTAACCTGTCACGTCACTTTGCATAAGATGCTAGACAATTTAGCTAGAACAACTAAAAATAATATGCATAACTTTATAAGGTACCTCACTATGCATCTGTTAAAAAAAATCGCTGTTCTATCTACTCTTTTACTGACATTTGCCGTCTCTGCGAACGTTAAAGTGTTATCTGTTGGTGATAGCATTAAACTCCCAGCCCTGAATGACCAATTCGATAAACCACATTCATTTAAACCAAGTACCCAATGGCTGGTACTTGCCCATGATATGGACAGCAGCCGTGTAACGCGCGATGCGTTTGCAGGTCAAACTAACGAAACGCTTCAACAAGCCAATATTCAATACTACGCAGACATCAGTGGAATGCCGGGGCTAATTAGCAGCTACATAGCTATTCCTAAGATGCAAAAGCAAAAGTACAACATCGTACTAGCCAAAGAAGATGATGAACTGGCATTTTTGCCAAGCGAAGACGACAAAGTGAGTATTTTCAAAATCGAAAATGGCAAAATCGTTGAGTTTATTACTACTGATAGTGCTGAAGTGTTAAAGAAAACCGTACTTAAATAATCGAATAAGAACACTCTACTCGCTCTTAATCGATACCTAATGCAATAAGGCAAATCTGCTCAGCCTTATTGCATACTTTTCGTATAATATCTATCTAGCATTCTTTGAACGCAAACCCTAGCCCTGCGCTGGCTTTCTTAAGCATCTAAATTAATTCAACATTTAAACCTTTTACTCATTCTTATCGTCTAATGAGTGATTATAATGATTGTAAAAGGAAAACAATGAACCACTTACTAACCCGCACAATACCGTCTATATTGGTGGCTTTATTATTCTCAGTGTTGGCTGCGTGTAAAAGTCATGATGCAATAAATTTTGAAGCAAACACGAAAGAGGAGCTTGGTGAATTTATTGATGGAAATGCTGGGCAGGTCGTCTCTATTTCTGTTGTAGATGCAGACAAAACGTACCAATATCACTTAGGAACCTTAAGTAATGGTGATACGCCTAACAACCAAACACTTTACGAAATTGGCTCAATCACCAAAACGTATACAGGATTAGTTGTTGCGAAAGCCATTCAGGACGGCAAAGTTGAGCTTGATAAAGATATCCGCCAATACCTTAAAAATTTCGAATACAAAAATTTAGAACTTTCCAACCAATATATTACTTTGCGACACCTTTTAACCCACACCAGTGGGCTACCATATAGTTTTGCTGTCAGTCGCGAAGATATAGAGCAAGGCAGATATTTTGACAAAATATCAAAATACACCAGAGCCGATTACTTTAACGACCTTAAAGCAGTGACGCTTAGCTCTATACCTGGCGAGGACTATGTCTATTCAAGCGTGGGGACTAATTTAGCGGCTTATATTGTTGAATCAGTATATCAAAAACCCTTTGAAACACTTCTTACTGACATAATCACCAGCAAATCTGGAGAGCTGAATACTAAATTCAGACGCGCACACTCTGAGGTGAGTAAAGTTACAATCGGTTCAGATGGAAACGGTAATCAGATGCCCTTGGCGAGTGCATATTGGTATGCAGGCGGCGGGTTAACTTCAGACCTTGAGTCCATGACACATTATATGCGCCATCAATTATCTTCAGAGCCTGAAGTAGCTATTTCTCATCAACTTTTGGAACAAAATTGGATGGGTCATGGCTCAGCGTTTTATTGGAACACAACTCAAGACAATTCAAATGACATCATGCTATATCAAAGTGGCGGATCAATGGGCACGTCTAGTTGGCTAGCTATTTATCCGAAGCAAAATATTGGTATTTTCATCGTCACAAACTTAGCAAAAGGCGATACTCAAGAAGCGCTAGAAGCCATTTCAGAGCAGGTTTTTGACCATTTAATCGCGTACAAAGAAGCCATAGAGCCAAATTCATAAATTTGGCTTTTTCCTTCTCTCTACGAATATTAACTTGCAACAATGCCGCAATCTTTTATATCACTGTAAACTACGTGGATTTAGTTGAAGAATATCCTCTTATACTTAGCGTTAGCAGACGTTAATCTGCGCCAAGATACATGATGCAACCTTCAATAATTGTAAGAGTAGGCTTGGGATAAGGCTAAAGTATTCAATGACAGTTCAATTCGTTTGAAGTGCTCGAATACTTTTCAAAAGGTACATAATATATTGATTTTAAATAACTAAAAATATAATGTTAATTGCTTATTAGGAGTAATGTCATTCAGTCCTGCATAAAAAGGAGTTCAAGTGGAAGATTTAAAATTAGAGTGTAAATGTGGGGAAGTAACAGGTGTCGTTAGTAATGTAAAACCAGGGTGCGGTAATCGATTGGTTTGCTACTGCGAGGATTGCCGAAACTTTGCCAAACAGTTCAATAAGACTGACGATATTTTAAATGAATTTGGTGGTACAGAGATATTCCAAATCGACCCTTCTCGGATAACAATTAATCATGATTTAGAAAATATTTCCTGCCTTAAGCTTAGTGACAAAGGTTTATATCGTTGGTATGCATCATGCTGCCAAACGCCAATAGGAAATACCGTTGGGTTAAATTTACCTTTTGTGGGGTTGATACATTCTTTTATCGCATCAGATCAAAATATCGACTTGAAAATAGGCCCTATCATTGGCTCTGTATATACAGAGCATGCCACAGGAAACCCGTCAGACGAACTTAAAGCTGGTAAATCAAAGACTCGCCTTTTGTTTACGATCTTGAGAAAGCTATTTGTCTGGAAAATCTTTGGAAAAGGCAACCCTAATCCATTTTTTCATAAAGACGGTAAACCAATTGTCGAACCTAGCTTAGTTAGTCGAAATAAAATCTAAAATACCGATGCATTTAAACGACAAGATGCCTTCCCCACTTTAGTGGCAGCTTTATATTAAAAACCAACAGATGTAATTCTATGAAATATTTTAGAAAGCTGATTGAGCACTATATTCCTATCAATGATGATGAGTGGGCTGATGCTTGCGAAATATTTGACATAAGATATGTAGAAAAAGGAACAATAGTACATCATGCAGGTGACGTATTTAGTGAAATATGGTTTATTAAAAGTGGCTTAGCTCGATCATATTTTATTGATATAAATGGCAAAGAGCATACTTGGCAGCTATATTTTCGCGGAAAAAGTAAGCATGGCTTAAATCACTTTATGGACGACAGTGTAAGCTTTTCTGAAAAAACTGGGTCAATGCTGAATTTTGAAATTATAGAAGATTCGGTTTTTTATGTTGCGTCTCTAGAAGCGATTAACAAGCTCATATCACAAGATAAAAAATGGGAGCGCTTAGCGAGAATATGGATACATGACACCTACTATTCTGCTACATACAAACGTGTTCTTTCTCTTATGTCAGAGACTGCTGCCCAGAGGTATGCCCGTTTACTTGACGAGTATCCTTTTATATTTAAACAAGTTAAGTCGTATCATATAGCCTCATATCTTGGTATTGCGCCACAGACACTAAGTAAATTAAAAAATGAATCTAGGTGAATGAATTTTAGTATTCCGTTTTTTACCATGTATTTTTTTATGGAGATTAACAATGAATGCCTTTCAAAAATTTAAAAACCAATACCAGCAAAGTCCTCCGCTAAACACTGATCACGTCAGCAATGTAAATATTACTTCTTAACCTAGTTTTATGCATATATAAGGAACGTCATGATAGAACTTACACAAATAGGTACACAACTAATCTTTATTGGAATTGTTTTTTTCCTTATCGGTTTAATACAAGGTGCCTTGATACCAGCGGTAAAAAACTCCCGTATGGCTCTTTCTGGTCACTTGACTGCGGTTCAGTGCGCAATGGCTTTAGCGATCTTTGGAGTTATCTGGTCTTTGGTTGAGCTGCCTTTGTTTTGGGAAACTGTAGCAGCTTATGGTTCTGTATTTGGATTCATACTTATTTGGTTAGGAATAACCATTGCATCTATAACTGGTGCAAGTAAAGCGCTCCCAATTGCTGGCGCGGGGTTTTCAGCAAACTTTAATGCCGAATTTACAGTTAAAGTGATGGTACGAACTGGGTCTCTATTATCACTGTTCGCCTGTACTTTGCTGGCTTTTGGATTATTACCAATATTGGGGCAATCGTAAGCAATATATAACAAACACTTCAAAAGTGTCTTGGTTTAGGTCAAAAGCTTTAAAAAGCAGTAAGTAGTCAGCTTGCTTAAAGATACTGGCTTTTCATATGGGGTGAAATGAATCCAGCGGTTTCAATGAGCATCTCGGTTTCAAGAAGGTTGGGCTTTTTTATCGTCGAATTTGTAATTACAACGACAGATAATAATGTGTGCCAATCAGTGCACATATAAAGCCTAAGCCTCACCTCACACTGAACCGGTATAAAAAGGTGAAAAAGCAAGACCAGCTCTCGCGAACGCCTTTTTATACCTCCATTTATTACAAGAACCCATATAGCTATTCCTTAAAGCAGCATTTTTAAAGCATTCTTAAAAACTTTCAAATAAGTCCTTGACCTTAGCCTTACTCGAGGTTTTAAAGTGCGTCACTCAATCGCTTTAAGCTAACTCTCTGAGTTTATTTAATAAGCAATTTTTAAAATCAAATAAGTGGGTTTTCTAACCTGTCATTGGTTGACAAAACCTCAAAGAAAACTAGAATAACCACATTCGAATACCATTCGAATGTGGTTATTCTAAATATTTATGAGATAAAAAGTATGGCGCCAGCACCAAAATTCAGCCCCGAACAGCAACAAGAAATGATCCTTGATGCGGCTGTTCAGTGTATTCAAGAGTCCTCAATTACCGATTTTACTATGGCAAAAATTGCCCGCCTTGCAGGCTTGTCGATGGGTTCTGTGTATAAGTTTGTTCAAAGTAAAGAGGACATCGTACTCGCGCTTGCTTTTCAATCATTTAGACATGCCTCATCGGTATTCGAACGTGTTTTAAAACTTCCTCTTTCTACCCCAGAGAAAATGTTGGCAGTTACCCTGATTGCCCCTAAAAAGCTGCAGTGTTTTGAGTTTGATTATGAGTTGCAGTCCTACGCAACCAACGAAGCGGTGATCAAACGTGCCTCGTCATTATGGTCCAGCAAAACAATTGAAGCCTGCAACCTTTGCGAGCAAGGGTTCAAGCTCGCCATCATGGATGGGATCAACGCCGGCGAGCTCAAAGAAGTGCCCAATTTAAGTGAAGTCATTGAAGAAATTATCGTCAGCGGCTGGGCACTAACTGTGGGTTACGAGCAAGTTTTACGCGTTAAACAACAGCAACAAATTATTGAGGGTACAGCTTCTCTACTAGAGCCTTTAGCCTTCAACGCACCAATTATTCGCAGCACAATTCGCCTTCTCAATAGTTACCCTTGGCAGTCTCCAATCACGCCAGATTCTCTTGAGCGAATTGAGCAAGCACTTATTAATTTAGAATTACGTTAAGGGAGCAACACTATGAATATTAAACGCTGGATTGTCAGCATTGTCATTATCTTTACGGTTATAGGCGGTCTAGGACTTACTAAATTTAACCAAATTCAGGCTATGATCGCCTTTGGCGAATCTTTCCCAGAGCCTTCTGCATCAGTGACTAGCGTTTACGCTGAAACGATTGAGTATACGCAAACGAGCAAGGTGATCGGCCAGTTAAAAGCACCGAGCATTATTGATATTAGTAATGAGTATCCGGGCCCTATCACTTATGTTGGCTTTAAACCTGGTGACATTGTTGAAAAAGACCAAGTGTTACTGCGCTTAGATACCAGTGTCGAAAAAGCTAAGCTTGCTGCTGCAAAAGCGCGTGTTACTTTGGCTGAATCAACCTATGCACGAGTAACTAAACTTCTACAACAAAAGCGTATTAGCCCAGATGAAGTCGACAAAGCCCGCGCTGACGTAGCCGTTGCTAAAGCCGAAGTAGAAAACCTCAATGCCGTTATTAACAAAAAAACCGTTACCGCTCCTTTCAAAGGCCAAGTTGGCCTAAGCCAATATCAAGTTGGTCAACTTATCGATGCAAATATTCAAATCACCACGTTAGTAGGCCTGAACGACACTATTTGGGTCGATTTCTCAGTGCCGCAAACACTTAGCCAGCCTAAAATCGGTGAAGAAATGAAAGTCGCACTGGTTAATCAAAAAACATCAGAAGTTGCAGCAAAAGTCATCGCTAAAATGCCGATGCTAGATGCCAACTCTCGACAGCAAAGCTATAGAGCCGAAATCGCGAATCTAGATGGCGCGCTCAGTCACAACCAAATTGTCAGTGTGCGTGTGCCGTTATACACAACCAATGCGGTTGTCGTGCCAACCGCTGCCATCACTCGCAGTCACTTTGGTGAGTTTGTCTATGCACTTGAAAAAGATGAGCAACAAAACTGGCGCGCTAAACCGATTAAAGTGACATTAGGTGAAAAGTTGGGTGACCAACAAGTGGTGTTATCTGGTCTAAATGGCGGTGAGTTTATTGCTGGCGAAGGCGCATTTAAATTAAGAGAAGGTATTTTGGTTTATACCGCGCCATTCGATGAGCAATTAGCCTCGACGGACGACAACACCGGAGGTCATTAATGAGTGCATTACATGAAAACAAACCTTCTTTTATGGACATTTTTGTCAATCGCCCCGTACTTGCGATTGTATTATCGGTATTGATCATCTTGGCAGGCTTAAACGCCGCGCAAAAGATTTCAGTACAGCAATACCCTAAGATTGAAAGTGCGTCACTGGTTATCAATACGGTGTATACCGGTGCATCTGCTGATGTCGTCAAAGGCTATGTGACAGAGCCGATTGAACGCGTAACCTCAACCGTACCCGGCGTTGATTATGTTGATTCAGTCACCACTGCCGGCTTTAGTAAAGTCACAGCTTGGCTTGAGCTAAACCATAGCACCACAGATGCACTTGCCGAGTTAACCACTAAGCTCAACCAAATTAAGTTTGAGTTACCAACTGGAGCTGAAGACCCAGCTATCCAAATTGTGCGTGCCGATAGCCCCTATGCTGTGTTCTATTTAGATGTGGAGTCGCAAGGCTTACCGCGTAGCGAAGTCAGTGATTATCTTATTCGCAATGTTGTGCCAAGCATGAGCGACATTGAGGGCGTGCAAAAAGTCACTCTTGAAGGTGGCCGCGACCCTGCAATGCGTATTTGGTTAGACGCAGATAAACTCGCTATTTATAACTTAAGCGCCAGTGATGTGTTTGCTGCACTTCAAGCAAACAACACCATTGCGACATTAGGTTACAGTGAAAACAACCGTCAACGCATCGA
This sequence comes from Pseudoalteromonas sp. BZB3, assembly GCF_040104455.1. NCBI lineage: Bacteria > Pseudomonadati > Pseudomonadota > Gammaproteobacteria > Alteromonadales > Pseudoalteromonadaceae > Pseudoalteromonas > Pseudoalteromonas sp. BZB3. Next base: position 23,654 of record NZ_JBECOS010000018.1, read on the forward strand.
TTTAATGGCCAATACCAGCCTGAAAAGTGTGCCTGAATTTGAAAACCTAATCATCAAAGAGCAAGACGGCTCGCAACTTCGCCTTGGTACGGTTGCCGACATCGAAATCGGCGAAGCCGAAGGTATGGTTACTGCGCGTTTAGATTCTCATGATTCAATTTTTCTGGCTATCTGGGCGCTGCCTGGTGCGAATGAAATCGACATTGGTGACGCGCTTTATGCGAAGTTACCACAGATCAACGAGGGTCTACCGAATGGTATGAATATCGAAATTGGTTACGATGGTACGCTATACATGCGTGATTCAATTAAAGAGATCTTCACGACGCTTGCCGAAACAGTGCTACTTGTAGGTATTGTGATCGTTGCCATGATGGGCTCTATCAGAACGGCGCTTGTGCCATTGGTGACCATTCCAATCTCGATTTTAGGTGCCATCGCAGTCATTTCGATGATGGGCTTTTCTTTGAACCTATTAACCATTCTAGCTATTGTATTATCGGTTGGTTTAGTGGTTGATGATGCCATCGTGGTGGTTGAAAACGTAGCGCGCCACATGCGTGAAGGCAAACCTAGATTGCAAGCTGCGCTTATCAGCTCACGTCAGTTATTAGTGCCCGTGATTGCCATGACCTTAACCCTTGCTGCGGTATACGCCCCAATTGGCTTCTTAACTGGTTTAACTGGTTTCTTATTCCGTGAGTTTGCGTTTACTTTGGCTATCGCGGTCCTGATTTCAGGTCTTGTGGCTATTACACTGTCTCCTATCATGAGTGCTTATGTGAACCCTGAAGGGGGTAAAGAAGGCAAACTAACACGCAAAGTGAATTGCTATTTCGACAAGCTACAAAACTTATACTCCAAGTCATTAGATAAGTTGTTTGCATGGCGTCCACAAGTGTTCTTTATTGCAATTGTGTTCGCTTTGTTGTCTGCACCTTTTTATTTACTGTCGCAAAAAGAACTTGCGCCAGTTGAAGATCAAAGCAGTATTCAAGTCGTGGTTGAAGCGCCACCTGAGTCTTCTCAGGCTTATACTTCAAGTCGAATGAATGACACAGCAAAGGTCATGAATGAAACTGAAGGTGCAAAATTCACTTGGCAAATTATCACTGCAGCCGCAGGTTTCGGAGGGGTTCAGTTAGCACCTTATGAAGAACGTGAAAACTCGGTTCACGACTTATACTTCGACCTATTTGCGCGCCTTGGTAGTGTAAATGGCTTGAGTTTGTTCCCTATTTTGCCAGCTTCTTTACCGACTGCGGGCCAGTTCGATATCGAAATGGTAGTCAGAGCCAATGACGACCCTGTAGCAATGAAGAAATATGCTGACGAGATCATCGCGAAAGCGAATGCCAGTGGTAACTTCTTGTTCGTGAATACCGATTTAAAAATCGATTTACCACAAGCAGAACTAGAAATTGACCGCGAATTGATAGCTGATTTAGGTCTAAACCTTCAATCAGTGAACGAGCAGCTTAGCATTTTAATGTCGAACAATTTTGTGAATTACTTCAACAAAGACGGTAAAGCGTATCGTGTTATTCCAGCTGTTGATAACGGTGACCGTTACAACCCTGAAAATATCTTAGATATGAAGATCCGCACAGACTCTGGTGAGCTTATTCCTGTATCAGCATTTGCGAGCTTAAGAACCTTCACAAGCCCGCGCGTATTGGGGTCTTTTAATCAGCAAAGTTCATTTAGGATCTTAGCGGGTGTTTTGCCACACGTAACCAAAGAGCAAGGTTTAACGGCCGTTGAAGAGATTGCAGCAGAAGTATTGCCTGCAAGCTACTCAATCGATCATGCCGGTGAATCGCGCCAGTTACGTAAAGAAGGCAATACCATGGTCGGCGTACTGTTAGTGTCTATGATTGTGGTGTATTTCTTACTGACGATTCAGTTTAACAGCTTCCGCGACCCACTTGTGGTGTTACTTGGCTGTGCGCCATTAGCGCTTGCAGGTGCTCTGATGCTACCGTTTTTACAGCTAACGACGATTAATATTTATAGCCAAATTGGTCTTATTACTTTAATTGGTCTGATTGCTAAGAATGGTATTTTAATCGTAGAGTTTGCCAACCACCTTCAACTTGAAGGTAAATCGAAACTTGAAGCGGTTAAAGGCGCTGCAGCGACACGTTTACGTCCAATATTAATGACAACAGGTGCAACGGTACTTGGTCACTTCCCACTAGTATTAGTAACCGGCGCTGGCGCAGAAGCACGAAACAGTATTGGTATTATCTTAGTAGCAGGCATGTTGATTGGTACCTTCTTCACGCTGATTGTATTACCGCTACTTTACCAAATGTTGGCAAAAGACCACCGTGGTGAAATGGAAACTGAAGCCTCATTAACTGAGACTAAGTTTGCTAATTCATTGTGATCATGGTGTTGCGTGGGTTTAACCCACGCAACACCATTCAAAAAACGCGATGTAAAATCGCGCCTACAGCAATCACCTGCCTAGTTTTAGGATGTAGGCTGTCGTTTACAGCGACAAAATTTTAAGCTCCGGTAGCACCGGCTTTATGTCGGGTATTTTATTTGGCCATGGTTTGAATATTTTGTCGGGCTGAAGCCCGACCTACAACATGAATAGTTTTACTTATGTAGGTTGTCGTTTACTGCGACAAAGTATTTATGCTTCGGTAGCACCGACTTTATGTCGGGTAATTTATATCGGCTTGGTTTAAACATTTTGTCGGGCTAAAGCCAGACCTACAGCATGAGTAGTTTTACTTATGTAGGTCGTCGTTTACGGCGGCAAAGTATCTATGCTCCGGTAGCACCGACTTTATGTCGGGTATTTTATTTCGACATGGTTTAAACATTTTGTCGGGCTGAAGCCCGACCTACAACATGGATTTACCCCACGCAACCACATTCAAAAAAGCGCGTATAAAATCAATCGGACAAATAATACTCAACCGTTGATACAACCCGAACTTTCTTAATATGCGGGTTGTTTCTGTCTCGTGCCGAAATACTAAATTGACCTTGTGAAGCACGTTTAATCTTACCTAACTTACTACCTGAATCTTCGGCAAATTTAGTCGCCACTTTACGGGCGTTTTTTGTCGCTTCTTCGATCATATCAGGCTTGAGTTCATTCAAGCTTGAGTAAATATATTCAGTTTGAAACTGATAGCTACCCGAGGTAAACACGATACCTTGTTTACCCAATTCAGACAGCTTGCCCATAACATTTCTTACCGCATCTAAATCTTGCGAATAGACGGTAACGTTTTGCTGCGCCGTGTAACGAAACTCAGCGCGAGCATTATCACCCCATTGCTGCGCCGATTTGTCAGTCACAGAAGGAGAGGTAAAAGAAATATCTTCAGACTTGATGCCATTCTTTTCTAAAAAGTCTTTGATATGCGCAGTTTTCTCATCAAGTGATTCATACAAAGCTTTTAAATCATTTTCAGCAGCACTAAATTGAATTGGCCATATCACCACATCAGACAGTACTTCACGCTCAGACAAGCCTTTTACGGTCACGGTGCGCTCATATTCTTTAATTGAAATGGCCGCATTCGATGCAATAACCGCAAATAATGTCAAGCCTAAAAAGATCCCCGCAGCCAATAGCAGATTGTTGTTTGCTTTAGATTGCATCACACATCCTTAAATTTTTGTTATTTCTATTTCAACAGGCTAAATCATAGCTCAGCTAACTTAACCAAATATGAGCAATGAAGACTAAGTACTTAAAAATAAATTAAATAGGTAAAACTTCAGCCAGCTCTGCATCCAACATATCGATTACCGACTCGAAGCCATATTTTGGCAGCCATCCCAATTTTTGCTGTGCAGCAGAAGAATCATAAACTCGGTCTAGTTGATTGGGTAACTTCCACCCCCGCTCTATAAACATCTCAGCCAGTTCTGGGGCTTGTTCTTTTATTAAACCTGCGGCGTCATTGAATAAACGCGGGCAATCTGATGCTTTAAACGGGGTTTTTCCTGAGACAATAAAACGATTAAACCCAGTAAGGCGCGTGTCTAACGCGGCTAAATGCGCACTTGCCACATCACGTGCATCAATGCCGCGAGTGAGTCGATATACTGCCATTAAGTCGGCTGGCTCAGGAAAACAGCGAGACATTTGTAATACGGTCACAGGCAGTTTAAATACATCAGAAATTGATTTCAGCTTGTCTTCAGCTGCGATTTTACTGCGGTGATACACTGTTTTTGGCTGTGGGGTAATTTGCTCATTCACCCAGCCTGTAGTGTGTTCGGGAGTCGATGCATAACCATACAGTGCTGTTGTACTGGTGAAAATAAACTGCTTTACTCCTAGCTTGATGCCCTCAAGAGCTAATTGCTCTGTGGCATCCACATTAATAGATTGAAACTCATCGTCAGATAATAATCCAACATGGGGCGCATGTAAGGCTGCGGTATGAATAATGACATCAACCCCTTCTAGAGCTTGCTGGATCAGCGTTTTATCGCGAATATCACCAATGTAATCGGCGGTAGAGCAAGGTATTTTATCTAAGCCTACAACTTGATGGGTGCGCATTAACTTAATATAAATTGCACGCCCGACTCTGCCCGCAGAGCCCGTCACTAACACTTTCATGGCTATCTCTTATTTTAAAATGACGATCACTTGCCGTTGTCATGCAACCAATCGCTTATTGTGCTTTGTATGGACGCAATTGTACCAACATTTGTGATGATAAGGTCACTCGATTGACGAACATGATTGGCTGCGGCTATATAAACATCTCGCAAATGGTCGTCATATTTTCGCAAATAGTTACTTAGGGTTGTAGACGGGTCATTGCTGTGTTTGAGATGGCGCTTGACCACTCTTGATAAACACACTTCAATAGGCATATCGAGCATGATCACATAATCAATTAAATGAGCGATTTCAGCCCTCTCTCGCCCAAAGGGTTCTTCAATGAAAATCATCTGCGAATCACTATGTACCTTTAATTCACTGAGCGTTTTTAATTCACTGAGCGCTTTGGTAAATCTGGGTGACTGTATTTGCGAAACATTTGCACCTTGATGCAGCCATGCCTTCATATCTATAGGGTAAGTGTTCGGCTCAACAAAATCGTCGAACAATAAGGTTGGGCTATTAAACTCTTCAGAAAGACGTTTAATGACTGAGGTCTTCCCTGCCCCCGATACTCCGCTTAGAGCGATAACACGTGTTCGTTGCATTCCTTTCATCCATTGATTGCTTGTTTTGTTTATTCATTTTACCAAGCGCGCTTTTAAATCGCTGTACTTTGACCGACTCACAGGCACCGCCTCACCATTTTGCATATCTAGATGATATTGCCCGCCACCAGCCACTCTGAGGCCTTTCACAAAAGTCAGGTTAACAATAAACGAGCGGTGCACGCGAACAAATTGCTCTGATAATAACTGACTGAGTTTGTCTAGGTTCTTATCGTGCAACTTTTTCTCATCGAGTAAATGTATTTGACTATAATGCCCATCAGCTTGAATAAACTGAATATCGTTGATTTCAATATACGACAGTAAACCCGCAGACTTGATCACGAGCTTTTTTAATTGCTCATGTCCAACATGCTTTTGTTGATAACGCGCCAGTGCTTTGAATAGTCTTTCTTCACTGAATGGCTTTGCGACAAAATCTAAAACGCCATATTCAAATGCATTAATTGCTTTGTCACTATAGGCCGAAATAATAATGGTATGAAAGCTCTCAGCACTCATGGTTTTAAGTACCTCAAAGCCATCTTCACCATGTAAGTTGAGATCTAGCAATAATAAGTCGATTTGGTTGTCGCTGAGATAGTCGAGCGCATCATCTATGTCTTCGACCCATTTTATTCTACAGGGTGAATGCTCAAAGTAGGTGCTCACTTGGCGTGATATACGCTGAGCTATGACAGGCTCATCTTCGACGATCAATATCTTCATGCGGGGATCTGCTTCTGCAAAGGGATTAAAAAAGTACTCAACCAAATCGTGTCTTGTTGAACTGACTCAAACTCATAGTCATCATCAAAACATTGCTGTAAACGAGAATGAATGTAAGCGCTGCCAGTACCTTGCCCTTGATGTTTACGTTGCCTGTAAGGGGTTTTAACACATAGCTTAAGGCGATTATTTTGCTCACTTGCGGTTACTTCAAAGTTGTCTCCGGCTTTGATGCGATTATGAGAAAAGGCGTTTTCAATCACAGTATGAATAATGGCTGGCGGTAAGTAATAACGTGTTGCAGGCACATCAATGTTCAACGAAAGCGCTTTTTGTTGACGCTTTTGCATAATGGCGAAATGCATCTGGCATAGTGCAACTTCGTCCTCAAGTGACACCCAAGTTTGCGCCGACATTTTATTGAGTATTCTAAATTCTTCGGATAACTGCTCAACCAACTCTATGGCTTGCTTAGGCGATGTTTCGATCCACTCACAAATAAGTGTCAAGCTATTCATTAAAAAGTGCGGCTGTAAGTTTCTTCGCAGCAACTCGGCTTCTAATTGAGACTTCTTTAAAGCGGCTTGTCGTTGCAAATTGAAGTGCCCGATTAACGCATACAGATTTACTAAAGCTATCACCGAAAATAACGCAGCAAACCAAGTATCGATAAAGCTCATCGGTATTACTAACATAGCCGCGATGCCTGACACCAGCATAAGTAAATGTGCTTTGGCTTGGGCTTGCTTTTTCAGCGCCAGCAAGCTTATAAGTGCACTATTTAACAGTGATGAAATGAACACCACATAATTACTCATATCGAAACTTTTAACCGTCAACACGGTTAATAGGTTTAATGCCAATGTGCCTGCTAACCAATATTTTAAATACTTTGATTGGAAGAAACTGGCGTAAAAGCTCACTAAGCACACACCCGCTAAGATCACGCTGGCTAGAATAATTCGTAAGCGCCAAAGGTGTAAATTCCATGGGTATGACCAATAAAACTTAATCAATTCCAGTGCGATGATAAATGCCGACATCAAGCACAAACAACTAAATGCCAAATAACTCAATGCGCGCTGATAGCGGAAGAATAAAAAAGCAAAACACGTTGCGAGCAGTATCATGGCACCAATCAGCATAAGCGGCACAATATGATTGGTTTTAAGTCCAAGCTGATTATTTGATAAGGAAGCACGGTAAAATAAAGTATGGAAATCACTCTCATGGTGCTGAGTAGATAAATCTAGTGTGAGCCAATGCAAGCCTGCAGATATTTGCTCAGGAGACAAGAGTAACGAACGACTAATAGGACCGACTTGCTCTTGTAAACGGTTATGTCCAGGTAAACCTTTATTCGCTAGCCATTCACCATCCCAATAAACCTTTGCTGAGCCCAAAAAGATTAAGTCTAGCCTAGTACCGAGCGGTGCATTATCATTCAGCTCTACAGGTATATAGACACAATAGCGCTGCCATTCTTGCAAAGTACGCAGATGGGTTTGCGCACTGAGATTTTCATTGCTTGGCAATGGCGCACACTCGCCCGTTGTAATTGGCTGCACCACAGATGCTTTATGCAAACTGAGATAAAACGACTGCTCGCTTGCCTGTGTGCTCATGCTTAAACACATGAGAAATATATAGAAAATTATTTTTAGCATTCTTCTAGTATATCTGATGAAATTTGCTTTTGGGTGCTCTTTATGCAGCTCAAGTGCAACTGATGAAATATTCCCGCACTAAGGCTCATACACATGGCTAAATGGCCTCACAACGTTAAGGAGTCAATTATGAAAACAGTGATAAAAAACCTATTAACCTTGTCTATTGTCAGTATTATTACCAGCCAAACCGCACATGCTTCTATACCTTTAAGCGACTATGAGTACGTAGGATATCAAGGGCAAACAGTGGCAGCTCAAAAAGGTTTTTTTACTGTGCCAGAAAACAGAGCAAAGCCCAATAGCAAACAACTTGAATTAACCTTTGTAAAATTCCCAACCACCAGCAAAAATCCTGGCAATCCGATTGTTTACTTATCAGGTGGCCCCGGAGGCAGTGCAACCGGCACAGCAAAAAGAAAACGTTTTGAAATGTTCAAACAGTTAACGCAGGTCTCCGATGTCATTTTATTTGATCAACGTGGTACCGGGCTCTCTAATCAAAACAGAGGGTGTGTAGGTAGTAAGCCTGATTTGGCTTCTCCAACTATTTGGCAAGAGGCCATCACACAAGTAAGAAAAGATATCAAAGATTGTGTGACGCTTTGGCAAGATATGGGCATTGATCTGTCAGGCTACAATACCAAAGAAAGCGCCGCTGATTTAGTTGCTTTAACAAACGCGCTAGGTTCAAAAAAGATAAACTTATGGGGCATTAGCTATGGCAGTCACTTGGCATTTACCACAGCGAAATACCATCCACAAATTATCGATAAAATGGTGCTTGCTTCACTCGAAGGACTCAGCCATACCATCAAATCTCCTCAACGAGTTGACAACCTGATTACTCAAATCAGTGACTTATTAGCAAGTCGTGAAGACACTAAAAAGAAGTATCCAAATCTAAAAGCGGACTTAAGCCAAGTGATGCAACAACTTAAAACCGAACCTCAAATTGTCACTACACGTATTATGGGCAGCAAAGAGCTTGTAAAAGTCGGCATCAGTGATGTAGATATACAGTTTGCGCTTAGCTATGTGTTTTTAGTTGACCCGCAACACCTAGCAAAACTTCCTCGCATTGTGGCTGATATGAAAGCGGGTAACTTCGCCGAAATTGGCAGTTATGTCGGCACAATAAAATCAAGAGCAGGTAGCTATAATCCAATGTCAGTGGCTATGGACTCGGCATCTGGTATCGACAAGATGCGTTGGCAGCAAGTACAACAAGAAGCAAAAACTTCATTAGTAGGCAGAACCACCAATTTCCCCTATCCAGACATTAACGACCTAGTGCCTGTCGCTGATTTAGGTGATAACTTCAGACAAGAAATCACAAACAGCGCTATTCCAAGTTTATTTGTGGCGGGCACTTTTGATGGCAGAACCCTTTATCAAAGCCAAGTTGAACTAGCGAAAGGCTTCAAAAACAGCAGTGTATTAACTGTAGAAGGTGGCGGTCATAATGTTTATATGACAAGTCCAAAGATAGGTGAAAAGATTGTGCAGTTTTTACAAGGGAAATCAGTACCAAGCCAAACCATTGAATTAGCTGCCCTAGATTTTGAATAAAAATTTACTAAGCAGTTGGTTTAATATTTAAATCAACTGCTTAACTCGATATATTTTCAGCAACGCCTAAAGACTAGCAAGCCTGCAACAGTATATCTTGCTTACCATAACACAGTACTTTTTCGGAAATACCCGTTTGATTTTTTACGTTTTCTAACAGCTCTGGATTAATTTCTAATTTACCCGCTCTAACTTTTTTTCCATCTCCAGCGAGACCTGTTTCACCTAACCACTCTATCTCACAGCCATTATTTATAAACACACTCTTCCAATATGGGGGAACCATTAAACCAATGATTGAAGAAATTTTATGAGCAAGGCAATATTCTATGTAAGCAATAACTAACTCTTTAATTACCCGGCTCCTAAGTTCGACAGGTAAATTTTTGTCTATACAAAACCGGCTACCTTCCCAAGTGCTCTGCTCCGAAGGCAAATCAGTAAAAGAAACAAGGTGTGGAAAAACATCTTTGAGCATGTATGGCTTAGTGGTTGGGTATAGCCTAGCGACTGCTTTTACCTCACCTTTATCTCGCCAAACAAAATAAATCGTTGCAGGGTTATCGTACTGGTCATATTCCATATTATTGAAGTATGGGACATCCCAAGACTGTCTTTCTATTAAACTTTTGTATCTCAAACGGTGTTGACTTGCGATAGGGTTGCCATCAAACCTATGCGCGCTAGCGATGGTTACGCATTCAATTGTCATTCTAATCCTTTATATTTTTGATTATATTTTTACATAGCCAGTTGAGTAGGAAAGTGAAGTTTCCTTATCAGTTATGGAATGTATTTTACAATCATTGAAAAATACACCAATGCATCAGCAAAAAGCTTTATTTTTAATGAAATTAATCTCATTAATCAATCTACAAGAGAATAAAGACAGCTTAAGTTGAATGTCGCAGTAAGTAACTTACCAGGACATTTACGTAATACTTCTAAAACTAACTAAATTAACTATAAGATTGCCTGTAGAATCTTGCCTACTCTTTTTTGCTGCTAAGCATTTTTCAGATTTATGCGTAATCAAAATAACCATCGATTATAAATACCCCAGATTTAATGAGTTTTTTTAAATATTACTTTGTCATCGTTTATGGTCATTAGCACTTTGATGTCTTTTATTTTTAGAGGCGAAATAAGCGTCGGATCATTATCTAAAACCACAAAATCTGCTTGCTTACCTGGCTCTATCGAGCCCTTTATATCTTCTTCAAAGTGCTGATATGCGGCCCAAATAGTCATAGCTTTGATGGCCTCGACAGGGGAAAGTTTATGGTTTTCACCTAGTACCTTCCCTGTGCGAGTGACACGGTTTACAGCACTGTCAATTAATCGCATCGAATTGGGAAAAGTAACAGGGGCGTCAGAATGAATAGTAAAGGGCATATTTGCAGCTTTCATCCAACCTGTAGGCGAAATATTCTTTGCACGCTCAGGACCTGCAACTGAATCTCTGTGCCAATCACCCCAGTAGAATGTATGCATAGGATATAAGGCAGGAAAAATTCCCAAAGCTTGTAACTTCGCTACTTGATCGTAACGTGTAAATTGACCATGGATCATGACAGTACGATGATCGCTCAAAGGTGTCTGCTTATTTATTTGGCCAACAAGGTTGATTAACTGATCTATCGCGGCATCGCCATTGGTATGAACAAGTATCTGCCACTCATTTTTATAAGCCAATTGTAGTAATGCTAAAGCGGCTTCATCAGTAAATGCAGGGTAACCAGCATAATCGTGCTCTTGCCCTGCAGGAGGAATTAAATAAGGTTGAGTAAACCAAGCTGTTTTGCCTTGAGGAGAACCATCGAATGTTAATTTTACCCCACCGATCCGAAAGCGATTTTGATAAGTTTTAGACATTAAATCACTTTTCAAAACAGGTGCATCTTTTAGCTCTTTAAGATCAGCATAAGAAATAATATCAATATCAAATCCCTCTTTAGCGGCAATTTCCGGCAATAATTTCAATGTTGATAAATCTGACTTACCATCTTGAACAGTCGTGAAACCATTAGATGCATAACTACGCTCACCAGCTTTATACAAACGGATTAAGTCTTCCGCTGTAAACTGGGGGATCATCTTAAAAAAGACCATAAAATGTGCATTTTCTTGCAGCACGCCATTGGGTGTTTTGCCATCGGCTTCTCTTTCTATAACACCACCAGCCGGATCCACCGTTTCGGATGATATACCCATTAATTCGAGGGCTTTACTGTTATAAACACCAATATGCCCTGACTGATGCATTATCACTACAGGCAACTCAGTGCTTACCGCATCCAGATCATGACGAGTTGGATGACGCTTTTCTGCCAATTGAGAGTCGTCATAATTAAAACCAAGTACCACTTGATAGTCTTTTACGATAGACGAGGTGTCTCGAAATCGGATCAGAGCATTTTGTAGTTCGGCAATGTTATTTACGGGACCATCTGGTGCAGGCAGAAGATTAGCAACTATTGATTGTGTACCTACACCAGCAAAATGACTATGGGCATCAATAAATCCTGGCGTTAATGTCTGCCCTGTTAAGTCAATTACTTTTGTGTTCTGACCTTTAAGCGCCAAAACTTTTTCATTGTCACCTACTGCTAATATTAAGCCATTTTGAGTTGCCACAGCCTCAGCACTTGGCTGCCTATCGTTTGCAGTGATAATGGTGCCATTGATGTAAATGGTATCGGCAATAGAAAGTTTAGACTTATGCGTACATGAAACAATGCAAAGTACACTGATTAATAATAAAAATATATGCCTCATAACATTCTCTAGAAAAAGTTTGGGTTAAATTTATGCTAGTTGAGCCTGAGGTTATACGCCAATTTCTGTGAATAAATACACAAACTTGCCAAGTTTATAACCCTTGCAAGGCAAGCTCTACGCCTTTTTGAGCATGAATCTCAGTCGTGTCATACAAAGGAATACAAGTGCTATTTTGGTTTACGAGCAATGCAATTTCAGTACACCCTAAGATCACCGCTTGTGCCCCTTGTTCATGAAGGTGGGCAATAACTTTAAGGTATTGCTCTTTGGAATCTGCTTTGATGATCCCGCGACATAGCTCATCATAGATAACATGATGAATCGTTTCTCTATCACGCTTGTCAGGCACGATAACTTCAATGCCAAACTTATCACTCAGACGGCCTTTGTAAAAGTCTTGCTCCATGGTGAATTGAGTGCCTAGTAGACCCACTTTTGTAACACTATCTTGAACTAAACGCTGTGCTGTGGCATCGGCAATATGAAGAATGGGAATGTTAATTTGTGCTTCTATTTCTGGCACTACTTTATGCATGGTGTTAGTACAAATCATCAAAAAGTCTGCACCAGCACGCTCTACTGATTTTGCAGCATCGACGAGAATCACTGCGGTATCGGTCCATTTACCTTGATGTTGTAACTGTTCAATCTCGTCGAAGTTAACACTATACAAGCAAATTTTTGCCGAGTTTAAGCCGCCAAGCTTCGCTTTAATGCCTTCATTCAAAGCTTTGTAATAACTTGCTGTAGACTCCCAACTCATTCCACCTAAAAGGCCTATTGTTTTCATGGTGAGCACTCCTATTGATATATTTTTATATACTCACTTTTTCAGAAAATATCTAAAGCAGCAACCCTACTTGTCCATTTAACTTTTTGCCAACTTGTTTCTGTCTCTTTGCTTTTTGCCACTTTATTTCTGGGCAACGATAAAAGTGTGCAACTCAGGATATTGGTCAAACTCCAGATGCTTAATGGTACAGCCCAACTCAATTAACAACGCCACAAAACCATTAGTGCCCAAAGAAGAGTAATAAACCTCAGGGCCCATAGCACAGTTAGTATGTGCGCCTTCTGACTCTGTGCCACCGAACGAAAAAATAAACACGCCACCCGCATTTAAACTGTCGACGATTTTAGCGATAACATTGCGCTGCTCATTTAAAGGAATATGCCAAATACTATCCCACGCAGTAATAAAGTCATATTTATGGGGTAAGTCATAACTGCAGATATCAGCGTGCACAAAAGCGATTTGCGGTTGTCGCTCTTTTGCAAGCGAGAGCATCTTTTCAGAGACATCAAGCCCTGAAACATCAAAACCAGCCTGAGACAATAATGTAATAAAACGCCCAGTTCGCCCACAGCCAATATCGAGCGCTTTTCCTCTGTTGTTGGAAAAAGCGATTGCTTTTTCATGCTGCGCGATACCGTTAGACATGTTGAAAGTGTCTTCGGCCCATCGCTCGGTTATTTGATCATAGGCTTTGCCTATTTCTTCAGGTTTCATGGCAAAGCCTTACTTGCTGGCAAATTCTTCTAGTGCAGTCATAGCATGCTCTGCCTTTTCGGTTTGCACAAAAATATGGTCGTGATAGAAGGCTGCAACTACATTCGCACTAATACCATGTTTAGCCAGTTTAGTAGAAACAGCAGCGGTTAACCCCACAGCATCTAAGCTTGAGTGCACAGTTAAGGTGATGAGTTTAAATACACCATCGAATTCTAGGTTTGCTCGCTGTGCTTGTTGCTTTTCAACAATTACAGTGAGCCCCTCTTGCTCCATAAAGGTTGCAATTGGTTGCAGCGAAGCAACCTCTAAAAGTGATTGTTTTACCGTACAAAACACAAACTCACCTGCGTGTAATTCAGGTGACATACTTTGCAAAAGTGTCTCTAATTCTTTAATACCAGACATGTTTGTCCTTTATTTATCAATATTACTACAATGTTGACCTTATCAATGACATTGGCACAAATCATATGCCATTAAACTCACCTTCTTGCTCGGTTATTTCAAAACCATGTTTTAAATAAAAGTCGACGGCATTAACTGCTGAACGAAGCTTTATCTCTTGCGCATCAGTTGAATTAAGTAAGTGTTGCAGTAACGTTTGACCAATACCTCGCCTTTGCACTTGATGCGAAACAAATAAATGTGTGAGGTAATTTCCGGCTCTCATTGCAGCAAAACCTAATAAGGTGTCGTTTGATATTGCTTTTACAGTAACAAAGTCATCATTGTCGAAAGTCGTTTTTATATCGGGTAACACCCGTGCAATATACGCTTGCTTACCTTGCTCATTAAAATGCGGTAGTACAGCAACTTTAGAGACGGCTTCGACTAGATTTGTAATAGCGGTTAAGTCTTCGTTGTTAACCCTCTGAATTTCCATATCTTTACTCCTAAACTGAAGAAATGAGTGCCTTTAGGGTAGGATTTGGTTCATAAAAAGCCCATGAGTCTGCACCATCAAAATAGCGAATATTGACTTGCTCTAATATATCTCGTTTAAACATTCTTAGATTTACAGCCATTCGGTCAGCATTGCCTAACTCAGTCGGGGTGTAATGGGTTATACACCCACAACCGACACAATGATGAAAGTCGATTAACTTATCACCATGGCTGTAGGTTTTTGTCTCGCTTTTTACCGAACTAATTTTGACGTTTTGAGGTAAGAAATAGGCCCAAATTGCTCCATACTTATAACAAATTGAGCAATTACAACTCGTAACTAAATCAATGGGTTGTAACAGCTCTACGTTGACATCACCACAATGACAGCTCGCTTGCATAATACTTCCTTATTATCACTTTATTAGAGCACCTTAACATTAAATCATTGAGATGCTCGCCAAAATTTTTAAACGCCTTACAATAATGCGTTTTTATACTTATACCTTAAGGTCAGGGCTAAATTTTGAAACTCAGTAAACGCTTAAAATTAATCGAGTCGATGGTGTCACCTCACTATGATCATATTTGGGACTGCTGCTGTGATCATGGATATTTAGGTGCTGCACTTTTAGATAAGCAAAACGATGAAACCGTACATTTTGTCGATATTGTCCCTGAACTGATGCAAAGCCTCGAAAGTAAGCTGCAAGCGTTTTATGACCAGCATAACTGGCAAGTTCACTGTTTAGATGTGTCTCATCTGCCTTTGAAAAATCATGAAGGCAGACATTTAGTCATTATTGCTGGCGTGGGTGGCGATTTAACCGCGCAATTTATCTCAAGCATTAATGCGCAACATCCGAACTTAGATATTGATTACTTAATTTGCCCAGTACATCACCTATTCACGCTAAGAGCCAAGCTTAATGAACTGAAATTAGGTTTAGTGCAAGAGGCTTTAGTTGAAGATAACAAACGTTATTATGAAGTCATGTTACTTACATCTAAGCAAAATCAACAACCCGTCTCAGCGGTCGGTGAGCAGATTTGGCAAGCTGACAATGATGTACAACTCGACGCAGCCGAACGATATTTAAAACAAACACTCAACCACTACCAACGCATTGCTAAAGGCAAAAGTGACGACGTTACACACATTATTTCTGCTTATGAGCAAATCGTGCCGTCGATAAAGCCTTAACACTTGAACTTTGTGCCTAAGACTTCTACAAAGACATAAAACTAATATGCAGACCAATGCTACTATCAAACCCTTCATCGTTAAGGTAGTGGCTGTAGCCAAGCTGCACATGAATACGTTTGGTAATTTGATACTCAATAAATGGCTTTATATAACTCGAGCTTTTGAAATTATCGAGCTCTTGCTCTTCACAGCTGCTACAGCGGAAAATGGAGCGACTGATGTTGTTATAACGATAGCCGCCAAGTACACCTATGGTGAGGTTCTCGACTAAGTGATCTTTTAAAATCAAACCCAATTCGCCATAAATTGAGGTGCCCGTCACACTCGACTCTCGACTAAGCTTCTCACCGGTAACGGCGTTTTTTACATCCTCACTAAACGGGTTGTCGTCTTCAATGTAGACATAGTCTAAGCCAATAGCGAACTGGTAAAAGCTGCGCGGCTCACCTTTGTAATAAATACCAATGGAATGGGCCATATCGTCTACTTGCATATCAAGCTCAGTGCCTTGGTTAATATCATTGACACTCAGAGCTTGATAACTCACACCATAAGAATAATTATAAAAATTGACGTTTTCAGCTTTACTTACACCACTTAACAACAGGGCACCAGCAAATAAAGCATATTTAGCGTATTTCATACTGCTCTCCTTCTATTTGGTATTCGCGGCACAGCTTTTTACGGCATGCACAAAGTGCTTAACGGTGCGAGCGCTATAAAAAATAATGCTATTTCTGTATTCGTAATAGTAACTACTGTCTTCAAACTTATTATGCGGTGTGCCACTCCAAACTTGCCCCATGGGCACATTGGGAAATACAAAAGGGTTCAGTGCTGGCTCTTCGCAAGCTAACTCATTATTGGCCTGTAACTCTTTAATACTAGGTAAACGCCAATTCGCTCCAGTATCTTCGTCATTGAGTTTAGCAACATATTCATAGGCTTGCTGCCAATCTAGCCGTTCAGCACTGCCCTCTTTACACTCCTCACCTGAGAGACCAGCCGCACATCGTTTCCATATCAGACCTGTTTGTTTGTCTAAAATATGGCCTTTTTCGTCTTGAAGGTATCTTGTGGAAGGGGCCGAAAAACTCACACGTTGGCTGCAACGTTGATTATTAGCAAACACTTGTCTGTTAGAGATCAGGCTTTCTAATTCACTGACAGCCTGATTGTTCTCATATAGATTTTGCTTACCTCTAACTGCTCTGATAAATCTAGGTTCAGAACTCAACCCTCCAGCCACGCGACCATTACCAAAGTCCACCGACCAAATACTATTTTTATCATCAGCATCTATGTTGCTTGTCCAATAAAACCCACCCTTTGTATTAGGAAAAAGCTGCCTATCTATACTCGGCTGTGACTGGCTATAGTTGACTAGATCTTGAAGCTCTATCTTATTCGGCAAGCGCCAATCATCGAAACCACATAGCTTTTTTCGATTAAGTTTTTCTATATAAGAATCTGTATCGCAATTGCTATCACATTCACCTAAATCTTCACTTGAATAGCTAGTAAAAATTTCTGAATACCAAGAATAAGTAAAGCCACTGTCTTGAGACAAGCCAGACCCTTCAGGGCTTTTCACTTCCCAAATTAGCCCCGTAACATTATCAAGAACACACTTCCACTGCTCTGCATCATTAGGCAAAGAACGGCCTTGCTCATTAATTTTTGTGTAATCAAAACCATGAGAGCCAAACCCTAACTTTGACAAGCCCTCGACACTATCTCGACCAGTTGTACAATCTTGGTTGAATCCCGACTGTAAATCGCATTGAGGTAAATTTGTATCAGGATAATCCCCTGCGTAAGTCACGCCTGTATCGTTGTAAGGCGAAACAATCTCATCACAGGTGCATTCGCCGTCGCATTTTGCAATTTCAACTCGCGATAACAGTGCGCTTGAATTCGCATTTTGCGAATTTTCTATTGAGCTTGTTGAGTTATTATTGCTTTGAACTTGGTTATTTTCACTTACAGGCTCGTATTTACAAGCAGGCATCAAAGCTAGCAACAACAGTATTAATAAGGGTTTCAGCATAGTCATATAAAACATCCTAATTAAATCGTTTATATGAACCAATGCTCAATTTTCATACCAAAAGAACCTAGCACGTTAATTGCTAATGTATTTATACCTAAAGCAAGGCTTTTCCAGTTTAATTAACATATTTAAAAAAGGAGTTTTATTCATAGTAGACGACATTTTAATTTCATTGTTAAAGTCTTATGTGTAACTAGGACTAATTATGGAAACTGTCGACCCCCTCTTAATTGCGTTTTTACCTAAAGACATCCGCTCGATGTTTTTTCCTTATGCCAGCGTGCAACTTGGCGCTTTGATTTTGAACTTGCTGATGGGCTTTATTATGGCGAGTTTAATTGGCTACCACTTTAGGAAGTACGCCAGTGCATTTTGTAATCGCCAAGACTTTTCTCGTCTTTTCCCGCTGCTTATGCTCACGGTTATTTTGATCATTACTGTGGTCAAAGCGTCGCTTGCTTTAGCGCTTGGTTTAGTTGGTGCATTATCGATTGTGCGTTTCAGAACGCCTATCAAAGAGCCTGAAGAGCTTGTTTATTTATTCTTAAATATAGGTGTCGCCGTTGCTCTGGGTGCCGGACAAACCCTTGCAGCCATTGTGGCTTGTGTTGTGACTCTATTGTTAGTGACTTGGGTTAAGAAGCGTCACAGTAAAGATGTGCAAGAGAACGGCTTATTTCTATCGCTCAACTACCGCAGCGATGACCCCGATGTGAGCATTGCTATTTCGGATGTAAAAAACATTTTAGAGCAATATGTTGATCGCCTTGAATTGCGCCGCTTTGATACTGGCGAGCAACACTTCGATGCCGCTTTCTTTATCTCAATCAAAGAAGCCAAACAAATCGATGAATTCATGCATGCATTGAAGCAAAAGTACCAAGGGATCAACATTTCACTGCTTGAGCAACACAATATTGCGGGAGTGTAGTTATGAGACTCGATACGCCTAAAGCCGCCTACACCCCACCCGAACGCAAGGCGTTTATGCTGGGCGTGTTAATTCTTATATTACTGTTAATACCCTCAGTAAATGCAGTAAAAATAGCCCTGATCCATAACGGCTATGTTGCCCACTACGAAGATGGTAAAAGCAAACTCATGCAGTTAGTGCAAGACATCAGCCATGCACCTAAGCGCCTGCTGACTGCCGATAAAGACTTGTCTGTTATCAAAGTCGATATTAAATATCAGGACTGGCTCAAACTTGAACAAGATAGAAACAACGCGCTTAAAAACGGCATCATTGCCGAGCAGCGCAATCAAGTGAATGCCACCCTCTATTTAAACCAACAAAAGTACTTTGCCAAAGTGCGTCTTCAAGGTGACATGCTTGATCATGTTAGCAACGACATCCGTTGGTCATTGCGCTTTGAACTGAAAAAGGAAAAAGCCTTATTTGAATCTAGAAAATTTGCTTTAGTGGCACCCAATGTGCGCATTCATCAAGGTCCTAGCTTATTCAGTAAAACGATGGAGTTGGCTGACTTTGATATTATTGCGCCTAAAAACATGCCAGTTCGCGTCGTGCTAAACGGCGTCGATTGGGGCACCATGTTTGTAGAGCAAGCCTTTAGCCAATCATTACTTGCAGTGAATGATCGTACCGAAGGATTAATAGCTCGACTCGATATACATGAACAAACTCAAAATAGTGCCGGTGAGATCACGCGCGTGCTTAAACCTCGAGAGCTGCAACGCGGCACCATTCTCGGCAACCCAGCTCTGAGCCAACAAAGACAAATTGCACTTGCGCTGCTGTACGATTTTTTAAATAAAAGACGCCCTGCCAGTGATGTATTTGATGCTAAAAAAATGGGCCAATACTTGGCTACCGTTGACCTATGGGGCGCATGGCATGCACTCACATGGAATAACTGGCGCTGGTATTACAATCCGCATTTAGCCAAATTTGAACCTATCCAAAGTGATGTGGCGGTTACACCAGCTAAACACAATTGGTTAATGACACCACCTAGCCACGACTTTGTATTGTCAAAAGCCATGTTAAATGACCCTATTATTCGCTCTCATTATGATGTGGCTAAACAAACCTTAATTGAACGTATTAATCAAAACTTAATCCCTGAATTACAAGCCTATGAGCAAACATTACTGAACAAATTACATGACGACAGCCCGTTATTGGCGCCCTTTGATTTAACCGTTATGAAAACTCAAGTCATGTGTTGGCAAAGTGATTACCAAGGTGCTGGTTGCCAAAGTATTGGACAGTTTGACTCGAGCTTACACCAACATATGCAAGATTACGCAGGCCACGCCAATTGGGATATCTTAGCGCGCTTTAATTCTAGATCTGGAACTGGCGTATTAAAACTCGTCAACAACGATAAAGAACCACTGCACTTAAAGAGTATCATCGGTCTTAATCGCTATGAAGATCGCTCTGAGCTTGAAGAGGTTAACGCGGACTTTCCTCGGGTGTTGAACCCTGGTGAGACTCTCGACATTAACTTACCTGCTGACATTGTTGCTGTTGATTTACGTGCAGCTTTAGCGAGTAAGAAAATTGCTACTTTTCAGTTTAAAAAAGACATCGCGCCACTGCACTTTATTCCTCGTCCACAACCTTTAAACACTTCATTAATGAGTCAATACCCGTTTATTGAAATCAATACAGGACATTGGTTTGTAAAACCGGGAACTTGGCAAATAAACGACTTTTTAGTCACCCCAGATAACACTGAGTTGGTTTTGCCTGCTGGCGCTCACTTAGAGTTTGCAACCAAGGCAGGCTTGATGGTGTTCGGTCACCTAACAGTGAAAGGCACTGCTGATAATCCGGCGTCATTAACTAAGCAAGTCAGTAGCCGAAAATGGTCGGGGCTCAGCGTGTTCTCAAACGAGTACAGTCCTAAATCGGTTGTTAGACACCTCAATATCAGCTATTCAAGCAACCCGAAGTTAGGCTTATGGCAACCACGCGGCGCAACCTATTTTGTAAAAACACCTGTGCTCCTTGAAGACATTCACATTAGAGAAAACCAGTCAGAAGATGGTTTAAACATCATTAATGGCGATATCGAAATTAATCGCATGTTGATCACCAATGCGTTGTCTGATGCCTTTGACTGTGACTTTTGCGTGGGCACCGTCAATGACAGTGAGTTTAGAAGCATAGGTTTTCGCTCTGGCGGAGACGGTATTGATGTCAGTGGTTCAAAACTTACCCTCAATAATGTGTTATTCAATAATGTACGAGACAAAGCCATATCAGGTGGTGAACGCAGTCATTTAACGGTGAATACCGCGCGTTTTAATAACGTTAATTTCGGCCTAGTTGCCAAAGATGATACCAAGATAACAGCAACCAATATCACGGCTGAAAACGTTAAACATCATGCCCTCATGAGCTATTCGAAAAAGCCAATTTTTGGTGGCGCAATTTTAGATGTCAGTGAATTTAACTGCTTAGACGCACAATGTGAAAATAAAATCACCGTCGAAACGGGCAGCGTCCTTACCATTAATGGCACTGCAATAGATAGCCAAGACCTCGATGTAAAGGGCCTTTACAGAACAATTATGAAATCGGATAAACCAAGATGAATACAGATAACACACCAAATTATCGTTTCGAGGTTAAGATCCCTATTCCGCTTAACCGTTTAGAAGAAGTTAGAATATGGCTAATGACCCATGCTTTATGGTTTAAGCCACATTTTCCTGACAGGGATGTAAACAGCTTATATTTGGACACCCCTCATTTAAAGCGCTATGAAGAAAACCTCAGTGGGATCAGTGTCCGCAAGAAAGTACGCATTCGTTGGTACAATCAGCTAGATAATGCCAATAAAGCCAGACTGGAGTTTAAACATCGTCAGGGGGGGAAAGGTTACAAGGTCACTTTCGATACTCAATTTGATTTTGATGACCCTGAATTTAGCTGGACCAAAGCACTAAAACTCAGCTTTGATAAACTGCCTGAGCAAGGTCAATTACTTTGGGGCGTTGAGCACACGCCTGTGCTTATTTGCCGCTATACGCGCCAGTATTTTATTTCGAACTGCCAGAAAATTAGGGCGACATTTGATAGAGACATTTGTGTGTATGACCAAAGGTATAAAGCCGATGCAAACCTGCACAGCAGTGTGCCGCTCGGAGATTATGTGTTGCTTGAACTCAAAGCCGATGCAGAATTTGAGAAAGAGCTAAGCCGTTTACTAGCTACTTGCCCGCTTCGTCAGTCCCGTCATTCAAAGTATGTGAATGGTATTCGACAACTGATGTGGCAATAACTATGTTGTGTGTGGGGTAAACCCACGCCTACAGCCACAGTTGAGACCGCGCTAGTTCACTCCCTGTAGGCGCGGTTTCATATCACGCTTTGCAATACATTTAAATTACGTCATAGTATTTAACAACTTAAAACAGCGATATCAACATGATGAAATACACTTTTTTAGCCACGCTGCTCATCGTTAGCACATCGAGCTTTGCGGCCACCAAAGCAAAAAAAGAAATCTTACTCGACAACGCCGACGTTGAAGTTATCAGGGCCACTTATCCTGCTGGCAGTGAATCAGGCGTGCACACACATATTTATGCAAACCGCGTTGTGTATTTTGTCAAAGGTGGCAAGCTTGCCATCACACCTGAAGACACCAGTAAGCCTGATCGTATTATCACTGTAAAAGATGGCCAAACTCTGTATATGCCTGGCGGCACACACAATGTTAAAAACATCGGCGACACTGAAGTCATCATCGTTGAAACTGAAGTCAAAAACAGCAAGCTGTAATTTTCATATTTTAAAAAGTAAAGCTGTGGCGATCTCAAAATTAAGACCCTTTCTTCTACTGCCTTTTGTAGGCCTAGCAAGCGCCTGTTTGTTAGGCTGTGTAACCAAAAGTAAAGTGCATGTCATTGCCCCTTCGTGTTCATCAGATGAACTCACAAGGATTTACTCTGCCTTAAAGGAGGTTAAACAGATAGTTGTGATCAAATCTGACGCTAAGCTGCCAAATGGCATGCTTCATAATTCGATTCTTACCCCAAAGCTAGTGAAAGATTTCGAAGTAATTGAAGATTTAGCAAGTGCTCTGACTTTGCATGGGTTCGAAACACATATTAGCTATATCAACAAATTTAACCATCGCTATAAAGATGAACACATTGGTGTGTATATTACTCACTGTAATCTTGCTACCGCACTTCAAAAAAACTCTCAAATTAATTCGCAAATTGCAAAATAAGTTTCAAAACGAAACTTAAAAGTTTCGTTTAACTAATAATCAATAAGTTACAATTGGCACACACTCTGCTTTACCTATAGTGTGTAAATTAAAGATGAAGTAAAGAGGAAGCGCCATGTATACGTTAACTACTTATCAAAACCTTAAAGAACTATTTCCTGAATTAAATGCACAACTTTTTAATAGCTCACACGATTATCGCAAACAAGTGCTTGAGATGGTGGCTAAACAAGAGTGTAAATTGCATGATTTAAACGAACAATTCATGGGTGAAAAACATGAAGCGTCTCGCGAAGAGGCCTGTGTATTAGGGTACAACTGATGCAAAACTATTTAATAACCTAATAGCCAGAGTAATGTTATTTATATGTGCACACCCTGGCTTTGCCATTTTTCACAACCACAGGATGAGATTACAACAATGATATAACTCCTATGATTAGCTTTGCCTATATAATTTGATTTCAAATGGCTTTTAGCCCTGTATACTTCCCGCCTAAATCAATCAATGTGGTAGAGCAGTTCAGGTATTTTTCTATGCGTAAATCCGACAAAAAAATAGACAATCAACTCAGAGAATCTCTCACGCAAGTATGCGATGTAGCGCTCAAAGATATTGAAGGGTTTCAGTGGCTTACTCATCAAGCTAACTACTCAGATTTTCCAAATAGCTTAAAGATCACCTGTGTATTTGATACAAACGAACAATTGAATGACTACTTAAACTCGTCACAGAATGCATATTTACTCGATCTTATCAGTAAAGAGTTAAATATGATGAAGTTAAAAATAAAGTCAGTGGCTAAAGTGGTAAGTTACGACTCGGAAGAAAACTGCCTAGCTGAACATAACAGTAATTGGGCTAGAAGACTAGGTAATTAGGAAGCTAGGTAACTAGGAAGCTAGGAAGCTAGGTAACTAAAAACTAGTTACCAAAAGCTGAAATCAATTTAAATTCACACTTTTCTTTTCAGATAAAACGCAGGCAATAGCACTTAATTTCTGCAGTGCCATGTTCATTGAATTTGTATGTCGTTCGTCTGCAAATTCTTGATATTCAGAAGCGACTTCGAAAACCTGATCAACCCCCAAATATTTGCTCAATGTGCGAAGATGCGGCACTAAATGACTATGCGCTTCGTTGATACCACCTTTTTCAAAGCCAAATTCACCACTTGAAGTAATAATAATCAAAGCCTTCCCCGACATTAACGGCGCTAAAGGCTTATCGCCACGGGCTAAGTCAAAATCAAAAGTCTCATTAATACGAATGATTTGATCAAACCACGCCTTGAGCTGTGCAGGCATACCATAGTTGTACATAGGCGATGACATTACGATCACATCCGCTTTTGCAAGCTCAGCAATATACGTATCAGACTGAGCCAAGATTTTCTGTTGCTGTGCCGTTCTGCTAGCCTTTGGCGTAAACACCGCACCAATCCAATCTTGCGTAATAAACTGCGGTGGGTTCACTCCTACATCTCGATACATATACTCATCTATGTGAGTTTGCTTTTTCAGCTCTGAGATAAATCTTCTTGCCAGCTTTTTAGAAATAGAATCATGATCAGGGTTGTCATTAGAAACCGCTCTTACGCTTGCATCTATATGTAATACAACACACATCTTTTTGTCCTCATTGGTTTGATTTGAGTGCCATTTTTGTCACTTTTTGATACTTAAACAAACGAGTAAAAAACATTTACAGATGAGTTAAACTTATCTATTTTACTTTTTTAAGTTAACAATAAGCGCTATGCACGTTTCATTACCCGCACTAAAAGCATTTGAGTCGGCAGCAAGACTGGGGAGCTTTAAATCGGCAGCCACAGAGCTGGCAATTTCACCCACAGCTGTTTCTCACCACATAAATAACCTTGAGAAACGACTCAATGTGAACTTGTTTACTCGTGAAACAAGAAAAGTCACGCTCACAGCTGCAGGAAGACAATTGGCAGAAGCCACAAACCAAGGCTTTAACATCATACAAGCTGGTATTGATAAAGTGACGGCGAAAGACAAATTGATCAATGTCGCAACCACCTCATCCTTCGCCGCTTTAGTCCTTATTCCAGCGCTACACCACTTTTATCAGCAATTCCCTGAGATAACTGTCAACATCACCAGTGGTGAGCAACTCACAACCGATAACTTCACCTTACCCGTTCGATTTGGAATACGTGAACAACAAAACAAAGCAGATATCATCAAGAGCGAGCAATTTAATTTGTTTAGTGCGCCGCATATCACAGAGAAATTCAGCAACAATGAAAGCGTGACCATTTACACCACCAAGTGGAAAAACAACGCTTTTCCAAAAGCCCCATTTGAAGACTGGCTTACCCTTAATGCATTGCAAGACAAACACGTTGTCGTTAAGTATTTCGATCAAGAACTGTTTGGCATTCAACAAGCCATGCTCGAAAGCGCCTATGTGTTTTGTTCAAAAACACTCACTCAAGGATACCTGCAAGCCGGACTACTTAAAGAATTGAACACCCAAGCTATCGATTCTGCCTTTTGTTACTACATCGAAAACAAACAAAAAAATACCACTAGACACACCCATATGTTCATCGAATGGTTAGACAATCTCATGCTGTAATGGAACAATAAGCACCGAGTAAACGATGAATTAAGGAGAGTTATCAGATGCTTGAACAAGTCATGTCTTTAATGGGTTTAATCGCGTCAATTTGGTTAGTTTTAGGTGTGTTTTATGCTGCAAAGCTTTACCCAAACTACAATCATAGTGAGCAGTTTTGTAGCGAACTTGGTGCCGTTGGTAGCCCAACACAAAGGTTTTCTCCGCTTATTAATAACTACCCGCTCGGTGTGCTGTTTTGCCTCTTTGGTGCGTATGTATTTAACTTAGAACCTAATATATGGCTTCAGCTTACTGGAGTATGTATTGTCGTGCATGGTCTAGGCACTTGGGTTGCAGGCTTTTTCCCTATGGATGCAGATCCTTATACCAAAGCGCCGAGTCGTGACTGTAACATCCATTCGTGGGCGGGCTTATTTATGTTGCTTTCACTGTTGCTAGCCCCCATATTCATGCTCATCGCGCCGCTCTCTGCCATTAACAGCATCGCTTTTAAAGCTTTTTCACTAATCAGTCTTATTGCCACCATATATACTCTCATGTTGATGAAAAAAGCCTATGTTCAGAAACAAAAAGTCGGGCTATATCAGCGTATTTCTTATGGCACGCAGTTAGTTTGGTTGAGCATGTTCTCTTTAGCCATCTCTTTTAGTTAATAATCAATAATGAAGCAATCTTTCGAAATTAGCCGTATACATACGCCGTTAGGTATATTTAGAGTGTCAGGAAAAGTGTCTGATCGAAACGATTTAGCAATATCGCAACTAGAGATCATGGGTACTGATGGCTGGCTGTTTTTAGATATTCAATCTAAAAAGGTCGTCAACCTAATTAAGCAACTGGAGCCGCACTTGCTGGCTCATTTACAGGGTTAAGCCCTTATGACTGAAAAATTGAGTAATAAGAACTTAGCCCTTTTTGATTTTGATGGCACCTTAACCGATGCCGATATGTTCACTAAATTCTTAAAGTTTTCCGCGACAAAAAAGCGCGCTTGGTTAATTAGGCTGACATTACTTCCTCTTTATGGATTTTATAAACTGGGCCTTTTCCCAGCGCCAACTTTGCGAAAATTAGCAAGCTTTGTTGCTTATAAAAACAAGCCCATTAGCTTCCTGTGCCCTATTGGAGAAGAATTCGCGCTTACGGTGATCCCCAAACACCTTCGCAAACAAGCCATTGAGCGTTTGCAGTGGCACTTACAACAAGGTGATACCGTTGTTGTGGTTTCAGCCTCTCTAAACCTGTACTTAGAGCCTTGGTGTAAGTCACTTAGTATTGGGCTAATTTGCAGTGAGCTTGCGATTAAGAATGATAAATTTACAGGGCTTTATCTAAACGGAGATGTGAGCAATCACATTAAGGCTGAGAGAGTAAAATCAATGTTTAACTTAAAGGAATTTAAACGTATTTACGCCTATGGCGACACCCCAGAAGACCATGCACTTTTATCTCTCGCCGACGAACAATATATGAATTGGGTGAAGCAATAATCTAAACTAAACCATGTTTTTCATTGACTTAAGTCGTCATCAAAAGATATTTTAGGTACAAACAAGAATAAATGGATGTTCAATGCTAAAACCTCTTATTTTAACTGCAGCCCTATTTTCTTCTATTAGCGCACTTGCAGCCTCAACAATTAACAACCAACAAGTGGAACAACAAAAAAGTTGCTTTAGCGGTCGCTTTGAAACTTATGCTATTTGGCGTGGCATGATTGAAAATAAAATCAAAAGAAGGGTGACTGAACCTCAGAAAATCGCTCAACGCATGAAAGTGTTTGATGACCGCTTTGGTGAAGAACAATTTAATGCTTTCAAAGATAAGCTCGATTGCACAAACTTTAAATACAAGGTCGACGGTAATGATGTCTGGGGTTATGTCATCAAGCCGAAAGGTTCTGTGCAACTTTTACCAACCTTAATTTATAACCGAGGGGGTAATGGTAACTTTGGGAGTGTGGTGTTTGGCGCCATGATAGCGAACCTATTTCCAATTGCCGAACAAGGGTTTGTGATCATTGGCTCACAATATCGAGGCACATTCAGCAAAGATGATAACCTCGACCAATTTGGCGGAGAAGACGTTAACGATGTATTAGCTCTGCTTGATTTGATACCTCATGTAAACGGGGCAGATACCAATAGAATTGGTATGTTTGGCGCGAGTCGAGGCGGTATGCAAACACATTTGGCCGCTAAGCAAACTTCAAAAATCAAAGCCATTGCGACCATTGCCGGTAGCGCCGATTTAAAAGCGGGTCTTGAGATACGCGCCAATATGGAAAAAGTCTATAAAAACCGAATTCCAAATTATGCACAAAATAAAGACCAAGAACTGGCAAGGCGCTCGGTATTAAATTGGGTAGATACTCTGCCAAAAGACAGGCCAATTTTGCTGATCCATGGTGAAAAAGATAAGCGCGTATCAGCTACTCACTCTGAGAATTTAGCAGCCGCACTCAAAAAACATAAAGTACCGCACAAGTTAGTGTTATACCCTGAAGACAATCACTTTTTAGAACGCTCTAAATCACAAGCCGATGCTGAGATTGTCAGCTGGTTTAAAGCCCATTTATAAGATAAAAAGAGGCATAGATCAGAACTTAGTTTATGCCTCTCTTACCTTTCTAATCTAAAACCATTACTAATTTTCACTTTCATTTACATTAACTGAATAATAAAAAACTGATGTTTAATCAGGTTTTTGCATATAAAGATCCAAAAAGTAATAACTCATTAATAAAAATAAATCTCATTATTGCACCCTTTTAGGGTAAAATCCTCACTCACAGCCATTTCATTAACAATATACATACAAAATGTGAGGTCATTGTTTTGAACATCAACCGCCTGCTTGGCAAAGTAAAAGTTGCCAATAAGCTGCGAATCTCTATTGCTATCTCTATCGCAATTATAGTGGGGATCCAACTCTCTGCTGCAAACAAACTGAAAGACACAATGACAGCTGAAAGACAAACAAAGGCGATTAGCCTTGTGGAATCTGTCAGCTCTCAATTGAATGCCATTGCCAAATCAGCCAACCTAACCGCTGAGCAAAAACAGACACAAGCAAAGTATTTGATCAATAACACCCGTTTCGGTGAGTCAGGCTACTTTTTTGTATTCGACAACCGAGGTGACATGGTTGCTCACCCGATTAAACCCGCACTCAACAACCAATCAATGACAACCCATGTAAAACCATTTATTCGTAATGCTTTTACACAATTTGTTGATACTGCAGAACAATATGGTCAGGGCTTTGTCACCTACCAATGGCCAAAACCAGGGTCAACTGAACAAGAAGAAAAGGTGTCGTATGTACAAAAACAGACACATTGGAATTGGGTAATTGGTACTGGCATTTACCTAACAGATATTCAAGAGACCTACTACCAAACCTTACGCAGCATTCTTATTGAAATGTTGGTTTACATCGCAATATTACTGATTGTTTCACAATATGTAGCACGTAACATCACAAAGCCATTGAATAAACTAACTCGCACCATGACTCAAGTGGCGAATGAAAAAGATCTGACAATTCAGCTAAAGCATCAGGGTAATGATGAACTATCTGAAATGGGACGCGCCTTTAATGAAAGTAACGTCCAGTTTAGACATGTGCTAGACAATATTAACGAGAATACCATGTCGTTAGCGTCTCAAGCCGAAGAACTATCTGTAGTAACTCAACAAATTAAAACCGGCATTGTTGAACAGCATCAAGAAACTGCGTCAATACAAGACAAAGTCAGCCACCTAAACGAATCGGCCCAAGAAGTCTTTCAACAAACACAAAGTGCGCTTGATAACGTGGAGCATGCTGGTCAGTTAACAGCTCAGAGTTTAAAACACATTAATGACAACGCTGTCTCAATCAATGAAGTGGCTGAACGAGTAGATAGTGCAGAGCATGCGGTGAAGGAGCTACAAAATAGCTCTGATAAAATCACCGAAGTACTCGATGTTATTCAAAAAGTAGCTGAGCAAACCAATCTACTGGCACTCAACGCCGCGATTGAAGCTGCTCGCGCGGGTGAACAAGGCCGAGGCTTTGCCGTTGTAGCTGATGAAGTTAGAACGCTTGCAATGCGTACCCAGCAATCAACAGAGGATATTCAGGCCATTATTAACCAACTTCACACAGGGGTAAAAGCCACTGTTGATGAAATGGTAATGTGTAAACAGTCTGCTAATGAAGGCTTATTAATAAGTAAGCAATGTAATGAGACGTTACAGCAAGTAGATGGCGCGATGCAGGCTATCCAGCTTTCAAACGCCGAAATTGCCGCGGCCGCACAGTTGCAGTCTGACAACATCGCTGTCATTGCAGATAACATGGCCAGCATCGCAGCAGTTTCAGAGCAAACCGAAACCGGTGCTGAACACACCCATGCAGCCAGCCAGCAGCTCAGTGTTATGTCGCAAGAGTTAAGTGATTTAGTAAGAGAGTTTAAGGTTTAAAAATGTGAAAGTCAGAGCGCGATATATGTGAAGTACCGCCACTGACTGCAAAACAATTTTAACTTGAAATGTAAGCGCGATTTTATATCGCGCTTTTTTTGCGCAGGGTAAACCAGCGCCTACAGGATTAGTTAGCTCTGGGACTTTAGGTAAGTTCGTGTTGTAGGTCGGGCTTCAGTCCGACAAAATATTCAAACCATGGCGACATAAAATACCCGACATAAAGTCGGTGCTACCGGAGCATAAAACTTTGTCGCCGTAAACGAAAACTACATTCAAAAAACTAAACAGGTGATTTCTGTAGGGGGCGATTTTATATCGCGCTTTTATGCGCAGGATAAACCAGCGCCTACAGGATTGGTTAGTTCTGGGATTTTAGGTAAGTTCGTGTTGTAGGTCGGGCTTCAGTCCGACAAAATATTCAAACCATGGCGACATAAAATACCCGACATAAAGTCGGTGCTACCGGAGCATAAAAACTTTGTCGCCGTAAACGAAAACTACATTCAAAAAACTAAATAGGTGATTGCTGTAGGGGCGATTTTATATTGCGCTTTTATGCGCAGGGTAAACCAGCGCCTAAAGGATTGGTTAGTTCTGGGATTTTAGGTAAGTTCATGTTGTAGGTCGGGCTTTAACCCGACAAAATATTCAAACCATGGCGACATAAAATATCCGACATAAAGTCGGCGCTACCGGAGCATAAAAACTTTGTCGCCGTAAACGACGACCTACATTCAAAAAACTAAATAGGTGATTGCTGTAAGGGCGATTTTATATCGCGCTTTTTTACGCAGAATAAACCAGCGCCTCAAGGATTGGTTAGTTCTGGGATTTTAGGTAAGTTCATGTTGTAGGTCGGGCTTTAGCCCAACAAAATATTCAAACCATGGCGACATAAAATACCCGACATAAAGTCGGTGCCACTGGAGCATAAAAACCTTGTAGGCGCGATTTTACATCGCGTTATTTTGTGCAGTATAAACCTGTGCCTACAATAATTAGCGTGTTTTAAAGTATTAAAATAATTCCGATAAGTTATGAATAAGCTTAAAAAACGCAGGCACATTTCTGCACCTGCGTTTTGTGTCTTTAACTTTAAGCTTGTTGCTTTGAGTTCGCTAACCCACCCTATCGAACTAGCTAACTTCACTTAAAATCAATCACTTTGCAGTGCTTCTATCGGATCAAGTTTTGACGCTTTAATCGCTGGGTAAACACCAAATGTCAAACCCACCAATGCACAGATGCTGAACGATAAAACGATGGCGCTGAGCGACCAAGACACAGCCCACTCTGAATAGAAGGCAATCAACTCAGATAAAGCGATACCGAAAAACACCCCAAGCAAACCACCTAAGATTGAGATAGTAAAACTCTCAGTAATAAATTGAACTTGAATGTCTTTTTGCGTGGCACCAATGGCGCGCAGTAAGCCGATTTCTTTGGTGCGCTCTAGCACTGTTGCCAGCATGATATTCATAATACCGATACCGCCCACCAGCAGTGAAATGCCTGCCACACACGACATTACGATATTAAAAATTTGCTGGGTTTGTTTTTGCTGTGCTAATAACGCTGCAGGCACAATCAGCTTGTAATCATCAATGTCATTATGACGGCCCTTGACCAGTGCATCAATGGCTTGTGCGGCCATCACTGGACTAAAGCCCGGCTCAGTTGCTAGCTTAATACGCGATATTTCTGGGTCGAGTAATTCACTTTTAAAGCGGTGAATGGCTGTTTTTAACGGGATAAAAATCTGGTTTTGTTCGTCACCTAGCTTCACCCCTTGAAACTCTTTCTTTTTCAAAAAAGGCGCTTCTAAAATACCTACGACTTCAAACCACAGATGGTTAATTTTGACTGACTTGCCTACCGCATCACCAAGTGGAAACAAGGTTTTAGCGGTATTGGCACCGAGCAGCGCCACTTGTGAAAAGTGTTGTCCGTCTTGCTCGTTTAGCAAACGACCTGCACTTAAATCGAAATGTGCCAGCTTAAAGTAGTTTTCACTGACTCCCACGGCTTGGCCTTCAAACTTAGCGTATTCACTGAATACATGGTAGGTTTCGACCACTTTCTCTGCGGCAAAATCAGTGATAAAAGGCAAGGCCTCAACGGCGACTTTACCATCATTGAGCGACAGACCATCTGAATGTTTACGTTGCTCTCTGAGCTCTTCTTCTTCAAAATCTTTCGCTTCAACAATGACATTGTTAAGGCCCATAGAGTCAATCATTTTCAACGCTTCACGCTGAGCGCCCTCGCCAATATTTAGCATGGCGATTACGGCACCTACACCGAAGATCATGCCAAGGAGTGTCAAAAAGGTGCGTAGTTTATGTTGCTGTAGCTGCACTACAGCATCTTTAAATAAGCCCACTAGATTCATAATTTGCCCTCCTTATCGACCAACGCAATCACATCTCCCTCTGAGAGGCCTTGGGTAATTTCAACATGGCTTAAGTTACTTTGCCCCAAACTCACAGGGGTTTTGCTATAACCCGACGCCGTTTTAAGTTGCACATACGCACCGTCTTCATCGGCAAATACACTAAACTTAGGCACAACCAGTTTTTCGGCTGCTTGGTTGGCAATAATATTGGCTGTGACTTTTAGACCAGGTCGTAAATGTGCACCTTGTTCATCAATACTGGCAGTCAACTCATAGTACTTTTGCGGGTCTTGGCGTTTGATTGACTTTGGAAAGGGCGCAAGCTTGGTCACTTTGCCAGTGAATGTTTTGCTCGGATCTGAGATCAAAGAAAACTCCAGCGTTTGGTCTTGCTGCAAGTTAATAGCTTCGCGCTCTTTCACGAATAGTTTAATTTGCATCACTGAGATATCCGGTAAACCCGCAATTTTCTGGCCCGGCCAAAGTGTTTGTCCAGCTCTTGGTTTTTCGCCGCGCCAGTTCACACTGTGCGTTAACAAACCATCGTGAGGGGCAACCACTTCTAGTGATGACAAGTTACCATTGAGCATATCGATTTTGCTTTGGTGCTGTTGACTTTGCATATTTAAGAGATCTAATTCACCTTGGGCACTGCTATTAAATTGCTCTGATTGCCAATTAAAATAATCTGTTTTGGCATTTAGGTAATCAACCTTTTGCGCCTGCTCTAAAATATCGAGTTTGGAGATGATGCGTACATCATCAATTGAAAAGGTTTCAGCAAATTGCTTTTCTTCTTCAACAATATCAATGTCATACCCTAGATGCTTTCTTCTTGTGTCAATCTCAGTATTTTTTCCAGACAAGTCTTGTGAGACCTTGTCGTTTGAAAATTCACTTTCACGTTTTTGCTTACTCATGACACGACCGTCGAATCTCGCTACCACTTCACCCTTTTTCACTTGCGAATATTCAGGCATTAACCATGCGAGCGTTTGTGGACCACGAGACGAAGCGGGCGTACTGATCACAGTTTCTGTTGCTGCGATTAATTCACCCTTTGCCTCAACATAGTTCTTAAATGGCGCTGTTTTAACCGCATAGGTTAATTGCGCATCAACTTCTGCCGGTTCTGAGCAAGCCGTTAGTAATAATGCACTGATCACTATCGCTAAATATTTCATAGACGTACCTCATCTCCTTGTTTTACTCCCTCTGTGATCACAGCAAAGCCATTACTGATATTACCGACTTGAACAGACAGTTTATCGCCGCCTTTTTCTATCACGTAAGCGCTGGCTCGCTCGCCACTTGACTGCTCATTGTGCAAGGCCGAGATAGGCACAACTAACACATTTTCAATTTTATCTGTGGCGATTTCTACCCGAGCAGTTAAGCCTGGACGCATGATCGCAGCATCAATGTCATCTAAGGTGATCAGGGTATCAACTATGCGGCGTTTGTCTTGTGGTGACTTCTCGCGAAAAGCACTGCCAATGGTAGTAATTTTACCTGAAGTAATGAGCGGCTCGGGGCCATCTATGGTGACTTTAACATGTTGATTAAGGGCAATACGGCCAAAGTCTGCTTCATCTATTTGTGCTTTTACTTGCATGTCTTCTATTACTGCCATTTCAATAACTGGCTGGCCAAATTGCACACTTTCACCCACAGTCGGCTTTTCACCACTCGAATTACTGTAATACATTACAATACCATCCATAGGGGCTTTGACTTTAAGCCTTTCGATGTCTTGCTTTAGTGCGTCTACTTCGGCCTTCAAGCGGCCTACTTTTCCTTCAGCCAATCGAATATTGAGCTCTTTGGTTTCTTTTTGAAACGCCAGTTTTTTTTGTGCCAGCGCTAGGTCATTTTTAGCAATGGTGAAATCTATCTGCGCCTTGCGCTTATCGTTGTCTGAAAGCGAATCATCGTTAATGTCGGCTTTACGCTCAGCAATATCAAAGTTCATCTGCGCTTCGGCAAGGGCTAGTTTAAGCTCTTCTTGGTTTTTAATTTCTAGTGCTTTTTGGTTCTCAAGTTCTTTGACTGCACGATCATATTCGCTGTTTTTATCAATTAAGCGATCGCGAACAGGTTTGTCGTCAAATGCCGCGACAACCTCACCCTTTTTAACTTGCTTGTTTTCAGGTGCTAGAAACTTCACCTTGTATTGCCACATGCGAGCAATGGAAGGAGGCGCAATCAGCGACTGCTTTGCTGACTCTAGTTCACCATTGGCCTGTACAGCCAACTGAAAACTGGTTTTCTCGACAGTGTGATAATCAAATTCATCACTGCCACAGCCTGCTAATGATAAAGCGACAATACTGGCTATTACGCCTAATTTAAATTTATTCACTTTGGCCTCCTTGTAAACGCACACGCCCAGTCATACCCGGCAGTATTTTTAGCTTTTGTGTTTCATCAAATGAGAAAACAGCACGATAATAGGCGTCTTTCCCCCATTCTTTACGTTCTTCAGGTTGTGTCGATAAATTAGTTAACTTGGCTGTAATAGGTGCTTTTTGGTAGGCGTCTAGGGTCAAATTAACGCTTTGGTCAAGCGTAAGGTGCTTATAATCAATTTCATGTACCCAAGCCTCAAGGTAGAGCCCTGTCATCGCTGGAATTTCTGCAATTTTCCAGCCTGGTTGTGCCGTCGCACCCGAAAATAATTTAGAGCCATACCAAGGGTGATTTGCATATAAGATCGGGCCTTGATTGGTTGCCTTATGGGTTAAGTCGTTTAAGCGTTCTCGGTTTTCTTTTAAGTTAATTTGTAAACGTGCGATTTCAATTTCTTGTTTACGAATATTCACCTGTGCTGTGGTTTTTGCTTCAGCTAGACTGGCTTTAGCTTTGTGTTTTTGGATCACCGCTTGCTCAAGTTTGAGCTGGTTTTCTTCGTAGTCGAACACGCTGACATGACTTTTCGGCACCGCGGCATCTATCTTCGCTTTTTCAAGTAAGAGCTCTGCGCGCGTTAACGCAAATTCAGCTTCTAAAATCGCCTGCTGACCTTTATTCTGCTGCCTTTTTAATTCATCTTGCGCATTATTAAGACTCACTTCATCTTGCTCTATGGTGCTGGCGATTGAGCCGCCTTCGAAAACCACCACCACATCGCCGGGCTTCGCCACTTCGCCTTCTGGCAACATCCATTCAATTTGCACACGCCAAGTATCACTTTGTGGCGAAAAGAAAGTTTGGCTATCACCGGCCTTGATTTCACCTGTGATGAAAATGCTTTGAACATCCTCTGCATAGCTATTAGCGCTGAGCATTGAGCTTGAAAGCAACATAGCCAAACACAATGGTTTTAATGTGCATCGTTTTAAATTAGCTTTCATCGGCGGCTGTCCTCTATTTTCACACCATCTTTCATTCGGATAATACGTTTTGCATACTCGGCAATATCGTCTTCGTGAGTCACCATCACAATGGTGTGCCCTTGATGGTGTAAGTCACATAGCAGTGACATAATTTCGTGAGAGGTTTTGCTATCTAAGTTACCTGTAGGCTCATCGGCAAAAATGACTTTTGGCTCATTCACTAGGGCTCTAGCAATTGCCACCCTTTGCCTTTGACCACCCGACATTTCATTCGGTTTGTGCCCTGCTCGATGATCAAGTCCGACTTTGGCAAGCATGGCTAAGCCTTTTTGCTTAGCTTCTTCTGGTGAAGTCTCGCTGTAACGCAGTGGCAGGGTGACATTTTCAAGTGCACTCAAGCGGGTTAAAAGGTGAAAGGTTTGGAAAATAAAACCGATACGCTCGTTTCTTATTTTTGATAAGTCTTCATCGCACATATCTTGAATAGACTGACTCGACAAAAAGTATTCACCCTGTGTCGGTGTATCAAGACAGCCTAAGATGTTCATGAGGGTTGATTTTCCCGAGCCCGAAGAGCCCATAATGGCAACAAATTCGCCCTCATCAATGGAGATAGAAACATCGTTTAACGCGGTGACTCGCGTTTCCCCATTGCCATATTCGCGATATAAGTTCTTAACTTCAATCACTTGCTACAATCCTTGATTATTATTTTTATAAGATATTCACCGTATACAATGTGAACAACTGAGTCAACTATCATAAGCGACTGATTTTAGTAACAATAAATCAAACTGTACCGATTTACCAAAAGTTAACTTTATAGTAAAAAAAGCGTTACCAATGAAACATAAAATGCAAAACAATAATGGTTACATTCCAAACCTGTTTCCACTATAGTAACTTTCAGGTTACGGAAAACAGTGATTGTTATGAGAAAAAGTCTTATATTTTTAAGTGTTTGTCTACTTGCCGCCTGTAGTAAAGAAAGTAAACTTGAAGAAAGTTACTACCAGGCTGAAGTACAAAGAGATCACCAAAGCCAATATCAATTCGCGCAGCAACTTGTTGAACTCGGTGAGACATCGTGGCAACAGCGAGCACACCAACACAAAACAGCCATTGATAAAGTCACACAATCACAAGCACACCTTATCCAGCAAGATCTGATAACGGCATTTAATTTAGCCGCTGAAGCTAAGAAATTAGACAATTCAATGGTGGCCGACACTGTTCTTAAACAGATCCTCAGTGACGACGCTTTACAAAAGTTAGTTAAAAGCACCTATACCTTATTAGACAAGCACTCTGCATTAATTTCACAAGGGCAGCAATTGCTAAGTGAAGCACCAATAGAATGGAATATCATTGAGTTAAACGAATTCTTATTTCAACTAAATTCACTGATTCAAAACTCAGAAAAAACAATTGCATTATCGCCTTGGCAGCAAAGCAATCAGGTTTACCATTTAATCACATTAAACACACAGCACATTGAGCAACTCAAGTTACTGCAACAGCAGCTTTTAAACAGGGTTAAAACAGCAACCTGTGATGCGCTCTGCGCTGGCTTAAAAGCTAACCTAAAAGACGCACAGAAAAATATTAAGCTATTCGATGAAGTCGCAGTAGAAAGCATGATGGCCTTTCCATTTGAGCAACAGCTTAAAAAATCAAGAGAATGGTTAGAATTAAACAATAATATTCGCATCACACTCGAAGAAGTCGATACAGTTCTTGGCGAGCATTATAGGGCTTACTATAAATCTTTACTTAGAGCGGTCAGAGGCCCAAAACATGATCAACAATATTGGCAATTTGCCGCTGAGGATGTCGACAGAGTAAGCAATGTCGAACAAGTCGAAGACGTGAGTTTTATTGCCATCGAGCTCTCGGCGAATTTAAAAACATTCTTAGAAAACTATGAACAGCTTGCGTTTTTGAGATAGCTAACTCAGGCAATGAAAAAAAGCCCCATCAGCATAAGCAAATGGGGCTTTTTTCGGTGTGATGAATTGGCCTTTATTTGGTTAATCTAGCTGATAAACGCTAAATCCAAGACCAGCTACTTGGCCTTTCTCACCTTCAGCTGATTGATAAATCAGTTTCGCATTTTCACTCATCCCAGTCGACTTAATACTCTGAGATTTCGTGCTGGTATTAAAGATAACCGCTAGGTTTTGCTTACCTTGCTCACCCTGATACGCTCGTTTGATGGCGAATAAGCCAGGCTCATCTTGTGAGAATAGAATGCTTTGCTCACCCTGACGTAGTGCGATATGCGCTTGATATAGCTCAGCATATTCAGCAAAACGCTGATAGAACAGGTGCGATGTATCAAAGTTGTCATCAGCTGTGGTTTTATCTGTGGCTAACAGGTCATCATCGTTATAGGTTTTAACCAATGATGGCATCATGTTTTGTCTTGAATCTTGGTCGCCACCGTCACCCACAAAGCCTTGCTCATCACCGTAGTAAATAACCGGTACACCACGGCTAAAGTACATCAATGCATGGGCTAATAGAGTACGTTCAACCATTTCGCTTTCACTATAGTTAAACTCGCTGCTCTTTAAGCGATATGCAATACGGCCCATATCATGGTTACCCGTAAAGCTCACAAGGTGATTGGCATTAAAACCATCTTCATGCTTGTATAAATGATCTTTCGCGAAAAGCTTTGTCAGTTCACTTGTGCCTTTTTGATTCACCACAACCGCTTCAATACTGCCTTGCAGTGCAAAGTCGAGTACCGATGGCATTTTACCTTCAGTTAAGAAAGTACTAAGTAGTTCTGGCTCAAAGCTATACGCTTCGCCATACATCATAAAGTTGTTGATACCTAATGAAGCAGCATGATCCATCAGTGCCGGCGAGAACTGCTCCCAGAATGACATGTCTACGTGTTTTACTGTATCAATTCTAAAACCGTCAGGCTTGAACTCGGTGATCAGGTTTTTGTAGATGTCGATCATGCCATCAACCACTTTTTGTTGTGTGGTGTCGACATCGTCTAACCCTGCAAAATCACCTTTGATTGAGCTTTCGCCAGACCAATGTGAGTCACCTTGGTTGTTATACAAATCAATGTCATTTAGCCAAGCGGGTACTTTAACGTCTTCTTCGCCTTTAGGGATCAGTGGCTTGTAGCGCTCGTTTTCTGGTGTATTGCTGTCTTTAAATTGACAGCGTTCACCTTCAACCAACCATCCTAGGCCATCTTTACCATGGCACTGTTCGTATTTGATCACGTCAGCCGTGTGGTTTGTGATGATGTCAAAGTACACTTTGATATTGCGTTCGTGCGCTTGGTCAATGAAGTTTTTAAGCTCAGCGTTTGATCCCCAGTGCGGGTCAATCTCGGTAAAATCTAAAATCCAATAGCCGTGGTAACCCGATGTATCGGCTTGCATTGCACGGTTACGTAGTACTGGCGTTAACCAAATCGCGGTAATACCCATGTTATCTAGGTAAGGCAGCTTTTTAGTTAAACCTGCTAAGTCACCACCGTGATACATGCCTTTGTGAGTAACGTCTAAACCACCACGTGATAGCGCACGTTTAGTGTCGTGTTCAGCTGCGCCCATATCGTTACTCGGATCGCCATTGTAAAAACGATCAGGCAATACAAAGTAGAATACTTCATCACGAAAGTCTCGTTGCTTATATGGTGTCAGCTTAGCCGCTTTACGTTCAAACTGTTCAACGCTGGTCGCTGCAACTGCGGTATTCGCCTGCACTGCTGACTCTTTTGCCGTATTCGCTGATTGGCTACACGCTGTAAGACCTGTCGCTAACATCAGCGATAAGGCAATTTTATTCAGTGGTGATTTAAACATAGGATCTCCTTTTTATACCAATCTTCTATATTAAATAGTCTTTTTAAAGGATTGGTATCATGCTTACTTTCAATTAAGAAAGCTTTGCATAAACGCTCGCAAACGCTGGCATTTCTAAGTTGTTGTCATTCATGGTCGCAGTCACAAGTTTGTGATCTGTAATAAGTGATAGCTCACTTACGCCTAACTGCTCAAGGCTGATTGTTTGCGCTTCATTACTTAGGTTAAAACAGACTAAAAGTGTTTGGCCATTGTAGCTACGTTTAAACGCAAGAATTGGCTCTGGCGTTTCAATAAATTCAATGTCACCGTAAAGAATAGCTTCGAAGCCTTTACGCCATGCACTGAAATGACGGTAGCTATTTAGTACTGAGTTTTCATCATGTTCTTGGGTATCTACTGCGGTAGTATAATGCGCTTCAGGCACAGGTAACCAAGGTTTAGTAGTACTAAAACCTGCATTGTCTTTTTGGCTTTCCCAAGGATGTGGAGTACGGCAACCATCGCGGCCTTTGAACTGTGGCCAGAACGTAATGCCATACGGGTCTTGTAAGTCTTCGTAAGCAATTTCAGCTTCAACTAGGCCAAGCTCTTCACCTTGATAGCTACAAACGCTTCCACGCAGTGATGAAATCATCGCATACAACATTTTCGCGAGAGTAGCATTGCCTTCAGCGTTTTGTGTTCTGCCCCAACGGCTCGCAACACGAATAACATCGTGGTTCGATACAGACCAACATGGCCAACCATCCGATACGCGTGCTTCTAATGACTCTACAACTTGCTTAATGTAGCTTGCTTTAAAGTCATCTGTTAGCAGGTCAAAGCTATACCCCATGTGAAGACGCTTATCACCTTGTGTGTACTCCGCCATGGTTTTTAATGAATCTTCAGACGAGATTTCACCAAGTGCGACTGTGCCCGGGTACTTGTCTAATAGTGCGCGAATGTCTTCCATAAAGCCCAAGTTTTCATCTTGGGTATTGTTGTAATAGTGATACTGATACGCATACGGGTTCTTTGAGTCAAAACCGATATTGGTACGCAGCTCTTGCGCTTTAGGCGGGTTGTCACGTAATTGTGCATCATGGAAGCAGAAATTAATCGCATCTAAACGGAAGCCATCTACACCACGTTTTAGCCAAAACTCAATATTATCAAGGGTTGCTTGACGTACTTCTGGGTTATGGAAGTTAAGGTCTGGCTGACTGGTTAAGAAGTTGTGCAGGTAGTATTGTTGACGGCGCGGTTCCCACGTCCACGCAACACCACCAAAAATCGACATCCAGTTATTTGGCGGTGTGCCATCTGGCTTAGCATCAGCCCATACGTACCAATCAGCTTTGTCATTAGTTTTATCTTCACGACTTTCTAAGAACCAAGCATGTTGATCTGATGTATGACTTAATACTTGGTCAATCATGATCTTAATGCCACGGTCATGGGCTTTGGCGATCAGCTCATCAAAATCTGATAACTGACCAAATAGTGGATCGATATCGCGATAATCGCTGATGTCGTAACCGAAGTCTTTCATAGGAGATTTAAAGAATGGCGATACCCAAATCGCATCTACACCTAAGCTTTTGATGTAGTCTAATTTTGCGATGATACCCGGAATATCACCGATACCATCTTGGTTGGCATCATAGAAGCTGCGTGGATATACCTGATAAATAACGGCGCCGCGCCACCACATTTGTTCTTTCATTTAAAACCCCAAAGACTCTTCATCATCGCCCTACACCTCATTTTGTTCTCAGTGTCACAGCTTAGTGGCACTTAGTTTTAAAAGACCCGAGGCATAATCGGATAGTCGTTATAATATTGTCATAAAGAATACGCGTTATGATTTTTTCGTAACAGCCTTTGCATACGTATTCAGGATTTGCAGTTTTATGAATGACGCTATGATGCAATCATCAAGAAAAATGACAAAGAGGTTGGGTGTGAGTAAAGTTTTTTTGGGTATTAGCCTAGTTACAGGGCTGCTTTTAAGCCCACTCATTGCAGTACAAGCTGTTGAAAATAAGAACAATGACAAACCTTATACGATTGCATCAAAAGCGCACAAATATGTGTCTCATAGCTATCAAAATGGTGAGCTGACGGTTACCACAACACTGGGTGATGTTACCTTCTCAGCACTGAACGACAGTGCCATTGAAGCGGTATTCAATGCCAAACAAGCTGCGGTTTCGGCAAATAACCTGCCTTCTTATACCATCAGTGAAACACACCAAGACCACACCTTACTCTTTAGTCAAAAAGCTTCACAGCAAGGCAATGTGCTTGTTGGCTCAGCAGGCAATATGCGTGTCGAAATTACCACGCAGCCTTATTCAGTAAGTTACTTTAAAGGCAAACAATTACTGGTAAAAGAAGAGCAAGGCTTTTACTCAGGCACTGTGATTGAACAGCATGACAGCCAAACTCAAGTACATAAAGTACACGGTGTTCGCTTTAACTTAAATGACAGTGAGCAATTACTTGGCACAGGCGAGCGCGTATTAGGTATGGACCGCCGCGGCCATCGTTTACCTTTATACAACCGTGCGCATTATGGTTATGAAACTGAATCAATACAAATGAATTACAGCTTGCCTGCGGTGATGTCGAATAAACAATATATGTTGTTATTCGATAACAGCGCCAAAGGCTGGGTTGATTTAGCAAAGTCTGAACAAAATGTTTTACAGTTTGAAGCAGTGGCAGGGCGTAACGCTTATATTGTCGTGGCGGGTGATTCTTACCCTAAACTTATCGCCAACTTCACCGATATCAGTGGCACACAGCCCATGTTACCTCGCTGGGCGTTTGGTAACTTTGCCTCACGCTTTGGCTATCGCACACAACAAGAAGTGATGGACACAGTTGCCAAATTCAAAGCACTGAATATCCCACTCGACTCCATCATCATTGATTTATATTGGTTTGGTAAGGACATTCAGGGCCATATGGGCAACCTTGTTTGGGATAAAGGCGCGTTTCCTGAACCTGAAAGAATGCTACGCGAACTACGCGAACAAGGCATTCAACCTATTTTGATCACTGAACCATTTATTCTTTCGAGCTCAAAACGTTGGGATGATGCTGTTGCGAAAAAAGTGCTGGCAAAAGACGCCGAAGGCAAGCCAAAAACGTTTGATTTTTATTTTGGTAATACCGGTATTGTCGACGTCTTCAACGACACAGGTCGAAACTGGTTTAATAATATTTATCAAGAACTTGCTGAACAAGGTGTACAAGGTTGGTGGGGCGATTTAGGTGAACCAGAAGTACACCCGAGCGATGCATTGCACACTCTTGATAATGGCCATCAAGTGTCTGCAGATGCCATTCATAACGCCTACGGCCATCAGTGGGCAAAAATGTTATTTCAACATTTACAAACGACGCAACCTGAACAACGTCCATTTATTTTAATGCGCGCGGGTGCCGCAGGCTCTCAGCGCTACGGCATGGTGCCTTGGACTGGGGATGTAAACAGAACTTGGGGCGGATTAAAACCACAAGTTGAGTTATCACTGCAAATGGGCATGTTTGGTTTGGGCTACACGCACTCTGACTTAGGTGGTTTTGCCGGTGGTGAGCAGTTTAATAAAGAGCTGTATATCCGTTGGTTACAATACGGTGTATTCCAACCAATTTATCGCCCGCATGGCCAAGAACATATTCCATCAGAAGTAGTATTCCACGATAAA
Source organism: Pseudoalteromonas sp. BZB3 (assembly GCF_040104455.1). Lineage (NCBI taxonomy): Bacteria > Pseudomonadati > Pseudomonadota > Gammaproteobacteria > Alteromonadales > Pseudoalteromonadaceae > Pseudoalteromonas > Pseudoalteromonas sp. BZB3. The sequence continues at coordinate 66,832 of NZ_JBECOS010000018.1, forward strand.
GAAACGCAAGATATTTTGCGTCAGTTCATCGAACTTAGATACCAAATGATGCCTTATAACTACACGTTAGCGTATCAAAATAGTCAATCAGGTCTACCTCTAATGCGCCCCACTTTTATGGATGACGCTGCCAACACAGACCTTTCGAACAAAGATAGCTACCTATGGGGCGACGCGTTTTTTGTACACCCAATTACCTCCGCGAATTTAAGTTCTGTTGACGTCACGCTGCCAGAAGGTGTGTGGTTTAACTACTTCACAGGAAAAAAGTTCGAAGGCGGCAAAACACATAAAGTCGAAGTAAACCTTGAGCAAATCCCTGTGTTCGTTAAAGCGGGGGCAATTGTGCCTATGGTTGAGAAGTTCCAAACCACGCAAAACTACAACTCAGGGCACCTAACCTTACATTATTGGGCCGATAGCCAAGTGCAAACAGCAACGGGTAGTATGTATGAAGACGATGGCCATACCATGAATGCCGACAAACGTGGTGAGTTTGAACTACTTAACTTCGCGGCGAAGCAGAATAATAGCCAACTGGGCATGCTGCTTATGCGTCAGGGCAAAGGCTACAAGGGCATGCCTAAAGCACGTGAGATCACCTTAAAGATCCATAACTGGCAACAGCAGCCAAAGCAGGTTAAGGTAGGCGACCAAATTATTCAATCTTATGATTGGAATAATAAAAACAGCACCTTAACGGTGAAATTTAACTGGCAGCATCAGCCACTGACACTACAGGTTCAATAACATGACAACACAACAGTCTGAGTCTTTAACCCGTATTATCGCCGACATTGGCGGCACCAATATTCGTCTTGCGATTGTCGACGAGCAAGCCGACGGCTATTACCGCAATATCAGCACCTATAAATGTGCTGATTATGCCGGTCTTGCCGAAGTATTAAAGCTGTATATCAGCGAGCAGCAATTAGAAGACAATCGCTTAAGCGCTTGTTTAGCCATTGCATGTCCGGTGGATGATGATTTGATTTCGATGACAAACCTGCCTTGGCAGTTTTCTCAATCGGCATTAAAAGAGACATTAAGGCTTGAGTCTTTAACGCTGATTAATGATTACACTGCCATTGCCATGGCTATTCCACTCTTGAGTGATGCACAAAAAGTGAAAATCGGTGATGGTGAAGCCGTTGCTGATAAACCTATTTCAGTGTGTGGTCCAGGTACAGGGTTAGGTGTTGCGAATCTTATTCCTGTAGGTGACAAATGGCATTGTGTCAGTGGCGAAGGCGGTCATGTTGATTATGCCCCTGTTGGAGAGCTCGAAATCGAAGTTTTGCGTTTCTTAAACAAGATTAAGCAGCGAGTTTCTTACGAGCAATTGCTATCGGGTTATGGTTTAGAACAGGTTTATCAAGCTATTTCTGCCATTAAACAAAACCCAAACACCGAAAAACTCTCGGCACAGCAAGTATCAGAGCGCGGTTTAAACAATGACTGTGAATACTGCAATCTAGCACTCAATGTGTTTTGTCGTGTACTCGGCGCCTTTGCAGGCAATTTGGCGCTAACATGCAACAGTGTCGGCGGGGTCTATATCGCCGGAGGCATAGTGCCGCGCTTTGTTGATTTCTTAAAATCAACGGCATTTAGAGAGCGCTTTGAAAATAAAGGTCGTTTATCACACATTCCGCGTCAAGCGCCGACTTATGTGATCACAGAAAGCCAACCGGGCCTACTGGGTGCTGCAGCTTATGCGATGCAAAGCTAGCAGCTAACAACGAAAAGCTAAGTAGAGCTCTTACTTAGCTTTTCGCTTAAGTATTTATCAAATGTTATACTTTTTTACCCCTTCCAAATTCTGCTAAATAGCTAAAAAACCTGCTAAATTTAATTAGAAATAGTCCATTTTTTAAACTAGGCTTAAATTAACCTAGCTGCCTCTAAAAATATCAAAAGCCTTTTATGGATAAACTATTTAAATTCGCGCATGCTGTTTTCGTCTTACTACTTATTATTTCAAGCAAAAGCTATGCGCAGATCCCACTGCTAACTAATGAATATTCGATAAAAAAGCTCACTGCCGAAGAAGGGTTTGTATCATCTGAAATCTACTCCATCATTCAAGATAAACAAGGGCTGATTTGGTTTGGCACCGCAGAAAATGGCGTAATGCGTTATGACGGTCGCAAGGTCACACTATTCGAATTTGACAGCATGAGTGAAAATGGCCTATCGCATAATGATGCAGGCAATCTAATGCTAGATAGAAACGGGAATATTTGGATTGGTACTTGGGGCGGCGGGGCTAATAAATATAACCCTGCGACTGGGAGATTCGACACCTATTTACATGACCCAAAACGCATCGACTCTATTTCAGCGAACCGCATTCAATCACTGCATCACGATGAAGACGGCTCAATATGGCTTGGCTCTTACGATCAAGGATTAAATCTATATCTAGGTGAAAACAAATTTTCACATGTAAAGATAGCCACAGAGAAAGCCTCAGGCTTAAGCCATAATCGAATTTGGGATATTGAAAATAATGACAAAGATGCGCTCTGGATTGCCACCAGCTTCGGTTTAAACTTATTCGACAAAAAGAATTTAACTTTTAAGTATTTTTTTCCAGATCCAACTAACCATACCCCAACAGGTGCGAACGAGATTCGCCATATTCTCAAAACTCGCAGCGACCAAATTTATATTGGCACGCAACAAGGTCCTTTTAAATTCAGCCAAGACACTAAACAATTTACGCAGCTTGGTCTGTTTAATAATGAGAGCTTAGGCCAAGTTAACTCTATGATTGAAGACCAAGAGGGATTTATTTGGTTTGTCACCAGCAAAGGCGTGTTTAGGCTCGACCCTGCCGATGATGAAATCAAGCAACTCGAATTAGAGCACAATAACGGCTTACGCATTATTTTCGAAGACAGTGGCAGAACGCTTTGGATCACCAATGAAGTACAAGGTATTTACAAGCTGGTGCCTCACCGAAAATTTAAATCAATTCAAAACCCAGAGCTTGTGGCACCAAATGGTATTTTAAGGAATACAAACGGTGACTTACTAATCGCGACATCCAATTCCGAATTATTCAAATGGCAAGTTGACTCTCAAAAACTTGAAAAGCTCTCAAATGCTATTTTTAATGAGGAAAATGGCTTTAACAACAACCGCTTGCTAGAGAGACCTGTGCTTTATTTATCTGAAGATAATTTACTCTGGATTGCGCAAGATGATGGGTTGGCAACGTTTGATCTTGTTACGCGAAATATCGAGTTAATCACCTACCCCAAAAACGATCCAGGTCACAAAGAGTTTAGAGAGATCCGCGCTCTAAGTGCCGACACATTAGGCAAAATTTGGATAGGTACATACAAAAACGGGGTTTATACCTATGACACACAACAACGAAAGTTCACACACCTAGATTCAACTTATGGCCTTACCCACCCCGAGGTACTAGAAATATTTAGAGACGATAAAGGTAATATGTGGGTAGGCACAGGCGATGGTGCGAACTTATGGCAAGAAGATATGCAGTTCTTCATGCCCTTTAAAAATAACCGTTACAACCCTGATAGCTTGCTTGGCAGTATAGTCCAAGACATACACCAAACAAGAAGTGGCGAGATATGGATTGCCACGCAAAAGGGACTAAACCTTTACCAACCTGATGCGCAAAACTTCAAACATATAAAAAAAGAAGATGGACTACCCACCAATTTAATTAGAGCCATCGCCGATGACGCTGAAGGCTATCTATGGCTGACCACAAACAAAGGGGTTTCAAAGTATTCTCCGAAAAACGACACCATTAAAAACTTTGACAGCCAAGATGGTTTGTTAGGCTTGAATTATTACCCTAATAGCCTTGTAAAGGGCAGTAATAACACCTTCTTTACCAGTAGTCAGCGTGGTATTGAGTACTTTAGCTCTACCTCTTTGACCAGTAATCAGCTTGACCCAAACCTGATATTAACTGGATTTAATGTGATGGGGCAGCCAGTTCAGCTAGATAAGCCTTACTCTTATGTCACTGACATATACTTATCTCATCTAGATTATGTATTTTCTTTCGAGTTTGCTGTTTTAGACTTTATTTCACCCAATAAAAATCAATACGCTTACAAGCTAGAGGGGTATGACGATAAGTGGATTGAGATAGGTAATCGTAATATTGCCTCATTCACCAATTTAGATGGTGGAGACTATAGGTTTATGGTCAAAGCGACTAACAATAATGGGGAATGGAGCAAAAATGTACTCACCGTAAACCTGCATGTTTCTCCACCGCTTTGGCAAACTTGGTGGGCTTATTGTATTTATGTCTTGATATTACTGACCCTTATTTTCAGCGCTATTTATTTAAGAACACGACTGCAAAAAGTTGAAATAATAAGACAGAAACAATTTGTGACTAAACTTGAGCAACAAGTCTCTGAGAAAACTGCATCACTGGAATCTCAAGCCAAAGAGCTGGCTGCTGCACTCGAGAAAGCAGAAGAGGCTACGCAATTGAAATCTGATTTTTTAGCCAATATGAGTCACGAGATCCGAACCCCCATGAATGGTGTGATTGGTATGTTGAACCTGCTTAAAGCCGGAGAACTAAACCCTGAGCACGCGCATACGGTTGATATAGCTAGAACCAGTGCCAATTCTTTGCTGACTTTAATCAATGACATTTTAGACTTTTCAAAAATCGAAGCTGATAAACTCGAATTAGAAAATATTGAATTTGATATCAGGGAGTTGATTGAATTACTTGCCGAATCCATGTCACTCAGCGCGCAAAGTAAAGGTGTTGAGATTGTGCTCGATTTAACGGAGCTTAAAACGACGGCCATTAAATCTGATCCGGGTCGGATCAGGCAAATACTGACAAACATTCTTAGTAATGCCATTAAATTTACCGAACATGGCGAAATTGTTATTGCAGCAAAACTACTAGCAACAGACTCGTCAGATACCTTCGAGTTAAACTGCCAAATCCGCGATACAGGCATTGGTATACCTAACGATAAACTCATCTCATTATTTGATGCATTTAGCCAAGTTGATGCGTCCACAACCAGAAAGTACGGTGGTACGGGCCTTGGTCTCAGTATTACAAAGCGCTTATGTCAGTTGTTAGGCGGTGATATTAGTGTCACCAGTGAAGTCAGTGTTGGAAGCTGCTTTACTATCACTTGCCTTGTAACGAGTCAAAATCAATCAATCTCAGAACAGTTCGATCTCAGACACCTAGCGTTGAAGCTGTTGCTCGTCGACGCCAATAGTTCAAGTCGTTTTGCACTGAAGAAACAACTCAACGCCTGGGGGGTAGAAGTAGCAGATTGCGTAAGTGGTGAAGCGGCGCTAAACATCTTAAAAACACAGGATATGCAAAGCACAGCATCTTTCGATATTGTGCTATTTGATAAGTATTTACCCTGTATGCAAGGCGAGTCATTTGCGAAACAGCTCAGAACCACGACTAGTTTCAGAGAAACTAAACTCGTCATGATGGGCAGGCTTAATGAGCAATATAGTCAAATACAAATTATCGAATTAGGCGTTGATGCCTATTTTTACAAACCAATTACCCAAGCCGCCTTACTAAAATCTCTCGCGGTAGCAAGCGCTGAACTTCGTCATCAGCTTGAAGCAAATAATTCACAGACTTTAAGTGTTGAACAGGCAACAGCTGCACCTAATTCAGAGTCTGATTGGACTGCCAATGTTCACCTACTGCTAGTAGAAGATAATAAAGTTAATCAACTGGTTGCATTAAAAGTTTTAAGTAATATTGGCATAAAAACAGAAGTCGCTGAGAACGGCTTACAAGCCATTGAAAAACTTTCATCATCAAATGAACCTGAACCATTCACCTTAATTTTGATGGACTGTCAAATGCCTGAAATGGACGGCTATCAAGCAACTCAAGCCATTCGTTTTGGTGAAGCTGGCGATAACAATATTGCCATTCCAATTATTGCTATGACTGCGAATGCCATGCAGGGCGACAAACAAAAATGCCTTGATGCAGGCATGAGTGACTACATCACAAAACCAATTGTAGAAGAGCAAGTCATTGAAAAGCTCAAAGAGTGGTCGTTAATATAATCAGTCTACCTCTCTAAACGATCACTTAACCTAGTGTTTTACACAATGCTGAATACGTATGCATAACATGGTGGTTGTTTCATATACTCGGTAGTATTGATTGAATGCCATATTAAATGCCATTTTTTTACGGTTTAAACTGACTAATAAGTGAATACTAATTGGTCAAAATCACCAGCCAAAATATTGGTATAAATTCAAAATAAGAGTCGTTTTATGACCAGACAACAAACACAAAACACCAAGCCAAAATTGAGCTTCTGGCAGATCTGGAATGTCAGCTTTGGTTTCTTAGGCGTACAGTTTGGCTTTGCCTTGCAAAACGCCAATGCCAGTCGGATCCTTTCAGACCTCGGCGCTGATCTTCATTCTCTTTCTCTTTTTTGGCTAGTAGCCCCTGTAATGGGCTTAATCATTCAGCCCATTGTTGGTTCAGCGTCAGATAAAACTTGGAATCGTTTAGGACGACGTAATCCGTATATTTTAGCCGGTGGTATTGCTGCAGCATTTGGTATGTTACTGATGCCAAACTCTTCAAACATTGCCACCTTTATGACACCACTCTTATTTGGTGCCATGATGTTGGCATTGATGGATGCTGCATTTAATTTGGCTTTCCAACCATTCCGCGCACTTGTGTCTGATATGGTATCTGAAGACCAACGCAACCTGGGTTATTCAATTCAGTCTTTCCTTATCAATATCGGTGCGGTTTTTGGCTCTATTTTACCTTTCTTACTGACCAATGTGATTGGGCTAGAAAACGTTGCAGATAAAGGCGAAGTTGCCCCTTCTGTGATTTGGGCTTTCTATATTGGTGCGACTGTGATGTTAGGCTCAGTGCTTTGGACTGTTCTGCGTACTAAAGAATATGCACCAGGCGAGAATGGCTTACCAGAATTAAACCAAGAAGCCGAAAAACTGCCACTTGGTGAGCGTCTTGCTGGTTTCTTCGGGCTTATGAAAACCATGCCTGAGACTATGAAACGTCTTGCTGTGGTGCAGTTTTTCTCATGGTTTGCTCTATTCATTATGTGGGTTTACACCATGCCTGCCATCACTCAACATATTTGGGGAGTAGATGCTAAATGGTTTGATCCTGACTACTTATCTCAAGTTGGTCAAGTTCCTGCGCATATTGCACAAGCTAAGGGTACTGCAGGTGACTGGGTCGGTATTATGTTCGCCGCATACTCGGTTTTTGCTGCTATCGCATCATTATTTATGGCAAAAGTTGCCAACCAAATAGGTCGTAAGCTGACTTATTCTGTCTCACTATTAGCTGGCGCCATTGGCTATATCAGTATCATTTTCTGGCAAGACAGTACGCTGACAATGGTGAACTTAGGGATCACTGAAATCGAAGTACCACAAGGTGCAGTGATGTTACTTATATCTATGATTGGTGTTGGTATGGCGTGGGCGGCCATTTTAGCCATGCCATATGCCATTCTTGCTGGTAGCTTACCGCCGAAACAAACTGGTGTGTATATGGGTATTTTCAACTTCACCATTGCCGCGCCACAAATTGTATCGGGCTTGTTTGCAGGTTGGATCTTAACCTCAGTATTTGAGAATCAAGCGATTTACATCATGATGATGGCAGGTGGTGCAATGCTGCTCGCAGCCTTAGCTGTTTACTTTGTAAAAGAAAATGGGTCGGAAACAACTGAGACCACTTCAGAGCAAGCAACAGCTTAATACGAGAATCAAAGTAACGTTTAAAAGTTAAAGTTGATTTAACTTTATCCCATGCGAAAGGCCGGTTGAAGCCAGACTTCAATCGGCTTTTTTATATCGTTATCCCTTCTCATTGAGAACCTTTGAACATTCCCCTCGTACTATTCATTAGACATTTTTTAGACTGCTATGCTTTTATCCTTTTCGCAATAAACCGGGAGCGATGGTACAACTCTCTGTAGCCATGTTTTGCTGCTTCTCCAACCGTTCACTGTTCCAATTATTAAATAAAACAGTGAACTCTGTATTTCTGCGGAAGATGTGTATGAGAAAATTATTATTACTTACTAGCTTGATAGCCCTTAGCGCATGCAATAATGACCCACCTGTTTTTATTGAAGATGATAACAACATAGGCAGCCTGCCAAGCACTCCCCCTTCACCAGAACATAATCCAACAACTGATGAAAAAGTTAAATTAGGTAAACTACTATTTTGGGACCCTATTCTATCGGGAAATAAAGATATAGCCTGTGCAAGTTGTCATCACCCAAATCATGGTTATGCTGAAAATTTAGACTTAAGTATTGGAGTGGGTGGCTCAGGTTTGTTTGAAAATAGACATGGCGGAAAGCTTATTCATCGCAACGCACCAACGATTTTAAATACCGCCTTTAATGGTATGGATGAAGACGGAGCAGTAGAGCCGCTAAATAGCCCAATGTTTTGGGATAATCGAGCCACCTCATTAGAAGAGCAAGCTTTGCTCGTTTTGCAATCAGACGTTGAAATGCGCGGTGATACTATTTCTGAAGACGAGATTATGCAGGTACTTTCAGAACGTTTAATCAATATTGCCGAATATCGCAGCCTTTCTAATGATGCATTTGGCGATGAAACTATTAACGCCGAACGTATCACACAAGCAATTGCCGCTTTTGAACGCAGTTTAATCGTCTCAAACAGCCCTTTTGACCTGTATGCACGCGGAGATGAAAACGCCTTAACCGAGCAACTAATTCGCGGTATGGATACTTTTGTTCAAGCTGGTTGCGCAGAATGTCATGGTGGTCCAATGTTCTCTGACTTTGAATTGCATCAACTTCCTGTAAAAGAAAACGCCAAGTTAGTACAACTAGGGGTTGTTGATGAAGGAAATGAGAAACGCTTTAGAGCACCATCATTGCGTAACCTTTCTTTCACAGCGCCCTACATGCATAAAGGCACAGAAGCCACATTACGTAATGCAATTCTGTTCTATGATGACATTGCCAACCCTGGAAACTCAGAAGAGCTGGCTAATTTGAATTTTGATGATGTAGATTCAGAAACACTAGATGCTATTGAGGCTTTTATTCATGCTTTGAGTGATGATAGCTTTGACACAAGAGTATTCCGCAGACAGTGCCAAGCAGCTTAAAGCCTGGTGGGAATATATAAGCATTTGTTGTGAATGTGGGGAAAAAGCCCACATTCTTATTTCTTCTTTAACAAGACTGCCTAACAATTAGCTGAGGCTCAATTAAACGGCTTTCTACCGCTTTGCCTGCTATCATATCCAGTAACGCTTCGACCAATAACTCGCCTGCGCGTTTTGTATCTTGTTTCACCGTAGAGAGAGGGGGTGAGGTAAAGTTAGCAACGGCAATATCATCAAAGCCAACGACTGCCACGTCTTCAGGAATGCTTAAACCATGCTCTTTTAAAGCTCGCATTGCACCTACCGCAATCAAATCACACGCTGCACATATTGCATCAAACTCAACGCCTGAGTCGAGCAATTTTTTCGCTGCATCATAACCTGCTTCTTCAGTATATAAAGCATTTATTTGCAGCTTATCATCTGCCTTAATACCGTACTCTTCTAGCGCTGCACAGTGGCCTTTATATCGGTCGAAAAACTCTGGCGCATGACTTGATGCTGTGCCTAAGAAAGCTAACTTTTTACGGCCTTGCTTCAATACATGTTGTGTGATTTCTTTACCACCAGCAAAATTGTCACAGCCAATTGCAGAGCCTTTGAGTTGATCTTCACCCACACCCCAGCGCACATAATGCGTGCCTTGTGCTGACAGTTTTGTTAGCTTTTCAGCAAAGTCGACATAGTCACCATAGCCCAGCAAAATGAGACCATCAGCTTTGTTACTGTCTTCAAAATCGGCATGCCAATCGTTACTGGCTTGCTGAAACGAGACTAATAAGTCATAACCTCTATCTGCACAGGCACGAGTAATGCTGCCCAGCATAGACAAAAAGAAAGGGTTAATGGCTGAACCATCATCGGTAGGGTCTTCAAAAAGTAACAAGGCTAACGTATCACTGTGTTGAGAACGCAGGTTACTGGCGTTTTTATCAACTTTGTAATTTAATTCTTTAGCAATTTTTTGCACTTTTTCGCGGGTTTCTTGGTTCACCAAAGGGCTATTGCGCAAAGCGCGCGAGACCGTTGATTGAGACACCCCAGCAAGGTAAGCGATATCGAAAGACGTTGCTTTTTTCACAAACAAAACTCGTAGTTAGACTCATGTAAGAATATACCTGAGTAGACCTTTTATGTGTAGTTAAAAGCACAGGATTGATTAGTAAAGTAAAATAAGGTTAAACAAAAGCGCGGGGGAAACCCCGCCTACAGGAAAAACCAACATCCAGCATTGATAGCTGACTGTAGGCGCGACTTTATGTCTCGCAAGTAAGTGCAAAAAAGCGTGGGGTGAACCCACGCTTTTGTAAAATAGTAATGCTTATTTATGATTGAGACTCTAGGTCAACTTCTTCTCTAACTTCATCATCACCCAATGCCATCACGTCTCGTACGTTCTTTTGCACTGTTATAGCAGCAAAACCACTCAATAAAAACGCCATGGCGTAAAAACCTTTTTCGCTCAGTAACAATTCTGCGTTTACTAGTCCCACAGTTAACAGTGCGATTGCAGATCCAGCAGCGGCCCAGCACATCATAAAATAAGGTTTTGAAATAGTGTGACCTTCCATTTTATCGCGGATGGTCTTTTGTAAAGACACGAATGAAAATAGGCCAAATAACAATACTGCTAGGTAATAACCTTTTTCATTCAATTGCATGGTGGCATTTGCTAAACCAATTAGAAATGCCGTGACACCTGCTACCAACATGGCAACGGATGCCATTCTAAATGCCTTACTTGGTTTATTGATAAGTACTTGTTTATTCATCACCTGTGTCTCCATTATTCTTGAATTCGTTACGTCTTGTAAGTGGCTTCAGTATTAGAGACATAGTCAATTTAGTAAACCCAAACTATCAAAGGTTAGTATTTAGGGACTAAAAGTATTGTTTGAATAAACTTTATTGAGGTTTTATTAAGGATGGCTCCTGACGAAGATCAGGAGCTAGTGAGTTAAAAAGCTTAAAATCACAAGATGATTACTTTAAAGTGCTCTCAATAAAACCCTGCATCTGTTCAAGCATTTGCTCGTAGTAGGGGTTAAAGGTTAAGCGCTGCAAATTAGGGGTCGTTTCTAAGTTCGCCTCTGTAAGCTCACCTAAAGTAACCGCATTGGCTGTTTTACAACTGACGAATAGTTTAGTTCCGGTTAGATGCTCGCAATTACGATAACTCCCCTGCCAACCATAATGCGGGTTACTCGGCGCATTTGTTGGGGATGTGTGTGCTATATCAAGCACATGCTTACAATACACTTGCCCCTCACACGAAAAAGTCGTGACGGTTTTTAATGAGTTAGGTAAGGCATTAAGTTGATCTTCAACGTTATTTGCATAGTAATACACAAGCTTATCTTGTGCTTGCGCTGCGCCGTTTTGTGCGTGCCAGCGAGCCAGTATGTTTACCGTTGCTTCGCTGTTGATGGTTTGGTCAACTTCGCTCGCCACCACAAAAAACGGTATATTGCGTAGCCCTTTTAACTTTTTCGGTTCGATCCGCTTCATAAGCGCATGAACTTGTGCGCCCGCATTGGCAGGGAACGACTCATACTTAGCAAAGTCAATATCTGCCGCTTCATCTAAATAGTTGGTAAACCAACTGACGTATTTCGCTGCCCACGCCATACCCGCTTTTGCTTCACTGGCTGGCGACCACAGCATTACCCCTTTAAGTTTTTGCAGCTCACTTTCGTTCAAGGTATTGTGATTTAAGTAATCAACAACCAAAGCACCGCCTGTTGAAAAACCACCTAAATACACGTTATCGAAATCGTTAAGCATGCTTTTAATGGCATACGATGCCGCTTGTCGCCAATCAGCTTGGTCAATATCAACCAAGGCTTCTGCGGATGTACCATGTCCAGGCAATAACAGAGTACGCACCGATATACCCTGCTCAACAAATGAATTGGCTAAATCATGAAATAAATATGGTGAATCCGTTAAACCATGAATAAGCAATACCGCTGCCTTTTCGTTATCGGCTTTGAGCTCAAACGGCATGATTAAGTCTACAACTTGAAGTGGCTTATTTGCATACAAGCGTTTGCTGGTTTCTGTTTTAATTGGACAAGGCATGTTTGCTTTGGGGTTTTGCGCATTAATATGCGCACGCGCAGCAGCCAAGTAATCTTGAAAAGATTTGTTTGATGCAAAGTCGAAATTGATGCGCTGAACACCGCCTTTGGCAAATCGATAAGTACCTGCTTGTTTAAATTTTTCGATTTGCGCAAGGTCGTTATTAATCGTCACACAGTTAAGCGAACTAGTGGCTTTAGTCGTAAACATATTGGCCGCAAACACATTGGCTGAGAAAGCACTCGCAGATAAAACCGCAGCACTCAGAATCGCTTTATTGAAAATAGTATTAACTGACATGGAAAGTGTCCTTCTAATCTTGTGATTTATTGCGTCTAAACTGCTCGAATAAAGTTGGTTCCCATGCTCGCATCGCGAATAAGAGCCCCATATGTTTGCGTTTAGCAATTGGCAGTGCCGAATCTTCTTGATTTAAGATCGCCGCTTCTTTAGTAAGCTGATTCAATTTACGTTGAATGATATCAATCGAAGAATTGGAATAACGACCTCGTAAATAAAAACGAAAGCTATCTTCTTCATCAAACTTACTCGCCATAAAACGATGCAACACCTCTTGTTCCATAAATCGCTCTAACGGACCGTTTTTGATCCATCTAAAATCTTGAGCGATAAGGAGTTTATAATGATTGTTAGGCAGTAGTTGTATAAGCTTGATTTTATCGAGCCGCGCAAATAAACGAATAAGCTCAAACTGGTCGATATCATATTGCTCAATAATGTCATCAAACTTCCATGCATCCCTTACACACACCGCCACCAGCAATAGCTTAGGATTATCTATCAGTTCTTGCTCTTGATCTAATGTGAGCTCAGTTAGTTGGTCTTGTTGCTTCTCGGTGATGGAAAATAAGTCAGACAAGCTAATCTGCAATAAATGACAGATCTCTTCTAAGCGCTGCAAAGTAAAGCTTTGCTGAGCAAAAATGCGTTTGATATTTGCCTCACTCATGTCGAGTTTTTCGGCAATGTCTTTGTACGTTAGCTTTTGCTGTTTAAGCAGCATTTTAAGTGTATCGCTCACCTGCGAAATTTGGCTCATAGTGTTCCTTAAAAGTTTTACCAATGGCTTTCAAAAGGCACTCAAACAGCATAAAAGTCACTGTTGCCAACAACCAAAAAAATTGAAAAAGCCTGAGTAAAGCGCCAGATAGTTTAGGATTACTATACTTAGAGTTTCTTAAATTGCTACATCTAATAACTGAGTTTACGTAATTAATCCTCTGGTCTAACTTGTAGTCAACGCAAACAAACACAGTATGTTGAATTTAAAAGGACACCACTATGAAACGCATTTCTCAACTTTTCACATTAGGTTTAATTGCATTGACGTCATTTGCATCACACGCAGAATCAGCGTCTGAACATGCCAGCAAAGGCAGCCGCCACTCAGCACTTGCTAGCGCACACAGCACAACAGCAAGTGCCCAAGTAGCCAGCGGCGTAGTCGCAGTACCTTTATTAGTTGTTGGCAGTACAGCATCAGCAAGCCAAGCAGTTGGCGAGTCACTAATCGATGCAGCGTCAGGCAAACATAAAATCGATAAGCATAAACCGCTCGAAATTACCGAGATCACCATTACCGTGGACCGCTCACCCGCAGAGCAAATGAAGAAGTCAGACAAGAAAGACTAATTAAGCGACTTAACTCAAATACCTCACAAAAGCTGTAAAGCCCCTTTACGGCTTTTAATCAAGGAGCACATTATGCGCTACTTTAAATCTCTCATTTTCACATTTACTTTGCTGCTTTCTCTAAATACCTTTGCAGGTAGTCAGCAAAATAGCGAATCTAAGTTTGCAGCCGAAGAAGTGGCTAAGTTTGCCAAATCAGTAGAAAAGTATGCAGCGAAACAGGGCGCCCGTGCGTTTATTATTGCGCGTTTAGGTCAACCAGAAAAAGACTTACCTCGCGGCTTTCAATTCACTCACACTGCTATTGCTGTTTATTCTCAGATCACGTTAGACAATGGTAACAAAGCCAAAGGCTATGCCATTTATAACCTGTATCAAAATGCCGATAACCCAGAAAAGAGTGCGTTAATGACCGATTACCCTGTCGACTTCTTCTGGGGTGTAGAGAGCCTAAAAGCTGGAATTATTATTCCTTCACCCGACTTGCAACTTCGCTTAATTGAAGCCATCGCATCAGGTAAAAATCAAGCGCTACATAACCCAAATTACTCGTTAATCTCCAACCCATTTAACAATCAATTTCAAAACTGCACAGAACACACACTGAACGTGATCAATGCTGCGATATACGAAACCGACGACATGACGCGTATTAAAGCCAATACAGAAGCCTACTTTACGCCACAGCCAGTGAAAGTCAGCCGCTTTAAATTGGCATTAGGAAATTGGTTTGCTAAAGGAGTGAGTACAGAAGACCATGGACGAAAGATTCAGACCACCAGTTTTACGAGTATTGGTCGGTATTTAAAAGAGTTTGGCTTGATGGAAGAAGCGGTGGTTTATGAGGGTGGAGAGGTTAAGGGGCTGTTTTATAAAGTCGACTTTCCTCGAAAAAAACAAAAAACTTAACCAACAAACTTTAGCTCTTTTTTATCGACATAATAAATTTCATTAGAGTATGAAAATTTGTAAAAGGTACATCAACAAAGCTTGTATTACAGTATCGTTCTAATTTTTCTGCATTTCCCAATGCTGTTTCAATGTTTTCAAAGGTTTCCTGAAAAATTTTCCTATTGCTTTTTGTGTAATTAGGAAAGTGTTGTTTTAACTCTGCCTCCACATTTTTAGCAGCTGTTTTATTTTGAGTTTTATCAAATGATTTAGTTGTATATACAAAATGAAGTAATAACCATAACTCAAAACACGGATTACTATTTATAGAAAGACACTTACTACCTTGATTTTTATTTAAGGAAGCTATTTTATTGATTGCATTATAATAGTTGGAATGCTCATCTCTATCGAATACACAGAATGCAAAGTCAAAATCTGGCTTATGCGATCTTGACTCCTCCTTTAATATTCTTTCTGCTTCCTTAACTATATTAAGAGGGTCTTGCCCTAAACCTACTAAATGAAAATTGGCACTAGATAATCTAAAGTGCTTAATACACTCTAATAGATAGTGATAGCCTGAAACTGTATCTTCGCAAACAATTAAGAACTTAGAGTAGGGCTCTTTCTTCTCGATTTCCCTACTTTTCTTTTTACTGGCCTTGGCTTTTAGCTTTCGAAATAAATCATCAGATCCCATCTACATTCCTCCACGAAATAAAAGGTAACGCGCCATATGCACCGGACAAATACTTTTCTTCTAAATTTTCATTACCTTTTCTTACCTTAAACTCGCTCAGTGAATAAAGTGCACTTTGATTTTTAGTTTTCTGCATAAACCACACCTGATCTCTTCGAAAAACAGATTGGTTCAAAATCGAGGTTTCATGAGTTGTGAAAATAAGCTGTGCATTATTTGGGTTTGTTTTCTTGCAATGAAACATCTCAACCATATGCTTGACTAACAATGGATGCAGATTTGAGTTTAACTCATCAACAAATAGAGTCTTTCCTGATTTTAAAGCATCTAACCAAGGCCCTGCGAAACTAAAAAACCTGTTAGTACCATCAGATTCTTCACTCAACTCAAATTCAACTAAATCTTCATCTTCGTCTTTTCTAAAAAACTTTGTTTCAAAAACTGTCTCACCTTGAAGTTTTTCAGCTAATTGCTCTTTCAGCTCAAGAGGTAACTCTGATGGTAGTTTATCAACATGGAACTCTTCTTTTTCAATTACAATATCATCGATTACAATATCAACATCTTGAAGTAATTCTAAGACTTTTTGTTTTTCAGATTCGATGTCGCATTGTTTTGATGTAAAACTAGAGCTCCAACCATCTACTCCTGCAATAGCAATACCTTTGTTAAACCAATCAAAAGGCTGTTTCAACTGCGCACTATTTAACTGAACAGCAGTTGTTAAAAATAAAGTATTTTCTTTTGTCGATTGAGCCCAAGCTTGCTTTTCGCCAACTAAACTTCTACCGAAATCCCATTCATAGTGGTTTCCATTCCACGCCCTCAAAAACCATTTTTGAGGTTTCTTTTTGGGATATGCAAATAAATACTCGGTTAAAATTCTAGTTTTATTATATGAGAACCCATAGAGGAAACGGGTATTATTCTCAATAAATTCTACCTCAAACTCAGTTGGGGATTCTTTAGCTTTTTTTGACAACTTATAAGGTCTATAGGGTAATTGCTTATCAATTCTCCAACTCAAAGAATTTTCAACCATCTCCCTCATTGTAGACAATGCATCTATAAAGTTACTTTTACCACTTGCATTGCCACCATAGATTGCTGATGTATTTAATAACCTTTGACTATCATTCTCACTTTTCCATTCAAACGTATTCGTTTCTACCTTTTCCTTGTAAGGTCCAGGCTCCATATCTAAGACTTGTCTAGAGTAGATAGACATATAGTTTTCTACAGCTAGTCGAATGATCATTTAATGCTCCTAAAATTCAATACACCGAAATAATTACACCTGAATGTAGAAATGTCCATAAAAATAGCAAAAAACGTTATTTAGACCGACTATTTTCATTTTTCTAGTAATTATCAGCTATAAAATATTAATTTACCAAATGTATCAGGCGTTGAGGCTATCGACTTTAAAACCAAAAATACTCTTTATTTTTCAACTCTTCCGAAAAAACCAACAGGCAACTCCCTTTCCCCTTCTATCTCGCCTGAAAATAAGCAATTGATGAGTAATGTCAGCGCATGGATGCGCTGCAAGGCTGATTTAGTCCATGGATGGACTATTCAGCCGTTTACGTTCATATCAATTGCATTATTTGAAGAAAAAGCGAGATAGAGGGGCGCCGTGGGGTTCCAAGGGGCGGTCGGCGGCAGCCGCCCCCTTGGTTGCCGTCGCCAATGCGACAAAGAGTAAAGCTGAAGGCAAATTTCAATTACCTCAGCAACAAACCAAAACTGCTCATTGCACCTTACCCCTGACAGGCAACCAATAGCTTCTCCACCAACTTTTTATCAGTCAACGACTCTGACAGAGCCACTGCACCAATCATAGTTGCAGCTTCTTTTAGTGCTTCAGCTTCTGTCAACCCTTGCGATTCAATGTATTTCACAAAGCCTTTAAACACCTTTTCGTAAGTTTCTCTAACTAATGGCTCTCGCTGTCTGATGTCTGAAATCAACAAAGCTATCGGACATTGCTGATTGTCTTTAAGAGTTGGGTCTTGCCCTTGCTGTAAGTAGTTATGTTTCAAGCTTGCAAAACCTTGGTCGCAACCTTGAGTAATGTTCTCTCTAGCTTCAAATGCAGCAACCACCAGCGCTTGGTTATATAAATCGGCTTTTGATTTAAAGTGCGCGTAAAATGCACCACGCGTCATGTTTGCTGATTTCATCACGTCATTGATCCCCACAGCATCAAAGCCCTTTGCAACAAAAAGCTTGGCGGCGCAGATCAGAATTTTCTCTTTGCTTTTAGTTTTGTGCGTAACATCCCAAGGCATAGCTATTCCTTAAAATATGATCTTGAACATATTGTCGTTGCAAATAATATCGAGTGCAACCATTCAGAAAAGGAAAGTAAAAATGAACACACTCAAGATTGTAGGTCCTGATTTTTCAACATTTGTTCGCTCAATTGAGATGGTCTGCAAATTAAAGTCATTACCCTATTCGTTGCAAAACCAGTGGCAAGGTGAAGATGTCACATTGGGCTCCGAGGGACTATTAAAGCTTCACCCTTATGGCAAGGTGCCGGTATTAATTGATGGTGATTTTATCTTGCCTGAATCTAATGCCATTGCTCGTTATCTCGATACGCTTGAAGGCCCAAGCGTGTTTGCAAGAGACCCAAAACAAGCAGCCTTAATAGATGCTTGGAGTAGCATGCTGTCGATTTATGGTTATCGTGATTTGATCTCTTTGTATGTTTTAACCTTAAAGTTTCCAGCAAATCAAGATGGAACACCTTGTTTAGAAGCTTTAGAAAAAGGAAAACAAGCAGCACAGTCAACATTGAAAATATTGACAGAAAAATATAACTCGCAAAGTAAAAAAACTAATTGGTTTTTAGGAGAGCATTTCACTTTGGTTGATGCGATCTTACTGCCTATGCTGGATTACATTCATGGTTTAGAGGGCGATTTAAACTTGCTTAACCAATACCCTGATCTTAAGCGGTATTATCAAGCTGCTTTTGACTACCCGCATTGCGCTGAGGTGTTGAGTTTTAATCGTTAGCAAATAGACGGGGAGAAGGTCTGCACAGTGCAATCTATTCTTAGAACCAACTGAGGCCCCTTTCCCCTTCCACCTCATCTGAAAATAATTCATGGATAAGTGACGAGTGAACGATGCGAAGCATCACAGCGCGAGGAAGTGGAGGCATGGATGCCGACAGGCTGATACTTCAGGGAAGAATTTCGTAGCAATTTCAAATTGAATGACTCAGCCGCCCTTTGGTTGCCGTCGCCATAAATGACGACCTACAAAACTGGCAGACTCAAAATTTGCTAAACGAAGTACACAAAACCAACAGACAGCCCCCTACCCCTTCTATATCGCCGAAATTAAACAATTGATGAGTAATGTCAGCGCATGGCGGGATTTTTGTTCCAGACAAATCCCAAGTACCTAAATCCATCTAGGCAATGCGCTGCAAGGCTGATTTAGCCCATGGGTGGGTGACGAGTGAATGAAGCGAAGCATCGCAACGCGAGGAAGTGGAGGTATGGATGACGACAGGCTGATACTTCAGGGAAGAATTTCGTAGCAATTTCAAATTGAATGACTCAGTCGCCCTTTGGTTGCCGTCGGCATAAATGAAGATCTACAAAATGCTATCAAACTCAAACTTTAACGATACTTGTTCACAAAACCAACAAACAACTCCCCTACCCCTTCTATATCGCCTGAAAGTAAGCAATTGATGAGTAATGTCAGCGCATGGCGGGATTTTTGTTCCAGACAAATCCCAAGTACCTAAATCCATCTAGGCAATGCGCTGCAAGGCTGATTTAGTACATGGACGAACTATTCAGCCGTTTACGTTCACATCAATTACTTATTTGAAGAACAAGTGAGATAGAGGGGCGCCGTGGGAGTCCAGAGGGCAGTCGGCGGCAGCCGCCCTTTGGTTGCCGTCGCCAACGCGACAAAAAGTGAAATTGAAGGTTAATTTAAAATGTCGCCATAAATGACGAGATGCTAAAAAGTTTTGAGAGAAATGTTGTTGTACATCCATGTAGCTACGCCCATCGGGTATCCATACCCTCACCTCCTCGCGCTGCGAAACTTCGTTTCGGTCACTCGTCGCCCTTGCGCGAAAGTAACTTTGCTTCGCACACACCGGTTATCATCTAAGCAGCAGCTAAACTTGTTCATTTCACCTTGCGCAAAATAACCTTACTTCGTAAGGTGTATTTTGCACGATATTTAACAAAATATATACAAATGAATAATCTCATGATAGCCTGTTCCCGTTTTTATCTATTAATTTGTTAAAACACGGATAGGGGTTGAATGAAGGAAATCGAAAGAAAGCGCAGTGCAGAAAGCTTTAAGCTTCATGTGCAACGTTCACTTCGGCAAATGCGGCAAAGTAAAGGTATGTCACAAGCGCAATTGGCTAAAAAAATGATATCCAATGTTGATCAATCTACGATAAGCAATTGGGAGTCTGGCAAAAGTGAAATGACCATGACACAACTTTTAGATGTGTTATTCATTTTCGGTGTCGACCTAGATTCTTATTTTTCGTTTTTAAGGAAAGATTAAATGGAAGCATTATCAGAATATTTAAATTATTTCACATACGCACCGTTACCCATTTTTCTTTTTTCATTATTTAAATGCTGGGAAAATATTGGTGCAAGATGGTTTCTGATTTTACTAGTTACTGTTGAATGTATTGATCTTTATAGTTATCAATATTCTATTAATTGGAATACTCATTATTATGCTTGGAGTGTTTTCGTTAGTTTCTTGTTCTATGCACCGTCTTTCTATAGAAGTAGAATAGCTCATAAGTTGTATGAGAAAACTGATTCCCAATTTTTTTTAGAGGCTTCCAAGCTTAAATTTACCCAACAAGAGGCCGCTATACTTTTAATCTTTTTTACATCGATGATAGCTAACGGTATTAGCTATGTAGAAATAATCCTATATAAATATTATATTATTGATGTTTATTATTTTAAACTATATGTGCTAGACAATTTACAATTATTTCTACATATATTTCTTTGTTTAGCTGCTCTATCATTTCAGATTAACTCAAGAAAAGGACAGAAATATGAAACAGCTAACACTTAATGAGGCAAAAACTGTAATGGGAAGTGGTGCAGGCGGAGTTAAGAGCCCAGATGCTCCAACTCGCGGTGATGAAAAAGCAGAACAATCAACCAACGCCGACGGTAGCTACCAACCAGCGACTTTACCTGTCGAAACTAATACACCTGACGAAGGTTAATTTAGTCTTCACTAATTAACTCAATCACCTAAATAAACCCTGATTTTCAGGGTTTATTTGTTTTATTCCCTCCATAAAGTCCCTACACTAAATAACCGGTTCAGCTGGCGTGCACACTGCGTGATTAGAATGCCTAAGCAGATAAAAAATCTAACTATAAAAATAAAATGAAAATACATTCGTTCAACAGCGATGTTTCAAGGAAGTAATATGGCTTTAAAAAGACTGTTATTGTTAAGCGCATTTCTAGTTGGTTGCAATGACAATAATGAACAAGCAAAACAACCTAATGCACCTCTTTCAGCACAGACAACCTCTGATACAGCTGTGGCTGAGAGCGATAAAAATACTGCCAATACTGAATTATCAGCAGAGATTAACGCTGGGCCTGAGCCGCTTGAAACTCCACCTCAAGTCACAACTTATACTTTAAAACGCGGCCAAACCATTACCCATGTTTTGAAAGAAGCCGGATTCAGTTTGTCGCAAATTTATGCGCTAGCCCGCGACATAAAGCCTCATTTTGATTTTAAGAAAATAAAATCTGGGACTCAGTTCGATGTTGTCACGCACATAATCAATACACCTGTTATAACTGCTGAAACAATGACTGATGCCGACATAAACAGCAATGACACAGCAGACACTGACACAGTAAAAGAACAAAAGCACCTTCGCTTTGCCACCAGCTATGGTGAATTAATTGAAGCCACATTAATTGATAACACTTGGCAGTTGTCGTCTATTTCAATAGAAGTGAGACAACGTCGCTTCAGTAAATCATTTGAGATCAGTCAAAGCCTTTATAAAGCAGCGAGTAAGGCAGAGACCCCTGCCAATGTGATCAAAAGTGCGATTTTAGCCATGTCTCATTTTGTCGACTTTCAACGTGAGATCAGAACTGGCGATAAGATCACATTAAACTTTAGCCAATCAAGGGTGCAGCAAGACGCACATTTATTTGAAAAGTTTAGTGCTCCACAAAAACTTGTTGCCATAGAATTTGTGAACAACAAAGACGTCTACCAGCTCTACCAGTTTGAAGACGCCTATTACTTTGCAGATGGGAAACTGGCACAAAACTTTTTAATGAAAACACCGCTCAATGGCGCACGACTTTCATCGTCTTTTGGTAAACGAAAACACCCTGTTTTAGGCTACACTCGCCAACACAAAGGCATTGATTTCAGTGCACCAACTGGTACACCTATTATGGCGGCAGGTAAAGGCAAAGTACTCAAAGCCAATTACAGCAAAAGCTTCGGTTATCGCGTCTTATTAGAGCATCATGGTGGCTATCGCACCTTGTATGCACATTTAAAAGGGTTCGCAAAAGGCATTAAAAAAGGCGCCAGTGTAAAACAAGGGCAAATCATTGGTTACTTAGGTAATACCGGTATGTCTACAACCCGTCACTTACACTATGAGGTGCATAAAAATGGCAGAGCAATCAACCCATTAACCATGAAACAACCAAGTAATATTCAGTTGAAAGGCAATGATTTAGTGGCATTTAAAACGCATATTCAAGGGGTAAATCAAAGGTATGCCGCCATTCGTAAAAGCGATACGCACATTGCCGAGTAATCGCACCGTCTAACTCAATCATAAATAACGAGACTTTAGAAAATCGAGGGCAGAATAACCTGAGCCCTCGATATATAATCACGCTCACACCATCTCCCCCCTCTGTGTTTTCACATACTCAGCTACTACGACACATCGAAAAGTAAATTGCTAAAAGCACACAAAAAACCAAAAAACCACAACCTTTTAACTATTAATTGTAAATTTAATGTTTACTTTTTACTCTTTTTATGGATTACTAATAGCTCAAAAATAAAACACTCTTTCAAGGACTGGCCAAAACTCATCTAATCTCTAGAGAGGTAAGCTATGTTAAAACCCCACCATTTAGGCACCTTGCTGATCGGCTTATGTTGCTTCATATCTGCGCAAGTTTACTCGGCAGCTTGTACTGGCAAACTCTATGGTATAAATGCAGGTCGAGGAGAAGTCGGCTTAATTTTTGATGTAAATGAGTATAGTGGTGACACATTTATTCATTCCAAAGCACTCTTTAGCTCTGCGGCATTGACTTATGCCAGCGATTTAAATCGCTTGTACTATATCAGTGCGCCTAGAGCGTATGAGTATCAGCTTGATTTATTTGGCGTTGATTTAAATAGCACAGAGTTGAAGTCTCTACCTATTTCGGCCAGTCGGCACAAATACACCCGGATTGCCTATGTAGATATGACAACCAAAACACATACTTCTCTGGCGAAAAGTAAACCTATGTACCGTTTAGCTTATAATGAGAATACCGGCTTGCTAGTTGGCTCTTACTTCAATAAGTTATACAGCATAGACCCTCATACTGGCGCGACAACTTTACTTGGCACACTCTCAGGCTACACAGAAGACAGTGAAATGTGGCGAGGCGATCTGGCTTTTAATCAAGGGCAATTATATTTGGTTACTAACTCTGCCATTTTTACCGTTAACCTTGAGTCACTAACATTAAATAAGCTTTCCTCTCATTCTATCCCAACTTTAACGGGAGCGGTATTTAATGGCGCAGGTGCTTTGATTGTTAGCCGAGATAAAAGCAATGATTATGGCAGTCTAAATAAAACCGACCTCTACCAAGTTCAACCTTATACAGGAGAGGCATGTAAAATGGCAACGCTGCCTGCACAGCTAAATGATTTAGCCGTTGATAACACTGACAGTATAGGTTGCCCTGAAACACCATTATGCCAACCTCTCACACAACCTGAAATTTCTCTTTCTGCAATTACAGCTTCGGTGAATGAAGGTGGCACGTTAGAGTTTGAAGTCACGCTTGATAGAGCAACAGGGCAAGACGTTAAAATTGATGTTTCAACGACCCCAATCACGACACCGAATAATGATTACACCTACCCAGATCAAACCGTCACGATTGCAGCCGGTGAAACCAGTTATCGTATCCAGATCCCAACCATTGATAACTCGGTATACGAAGGAAATAAACAATTCACAGTACATGTTTCTGCTGCAGAGCATGCGACAGGGAGTGCACAGCAAATAGCAACCATTGTAGAAAATGACCCGAATACCGCTGAACAATTACAAAATGCCGCTAAAAATGGTCAAGTCAACTGGGAAGGCTCAGATGGTTGCTGTCACGGCCAGCGTATTAGAGGCATTAAAGGGTATTTTCCAAATGCGCCCGCAGGCACTGTTGTTAATTTTTATATCAGTAGTCAAAAAATAGCAACGAAAACACTGTCTGGCAGCTTTGCTTATGCAGGAGACAGTCAAAGTACTTGGTGGATGAACAATGGCACGGTAGCTTGGGCAACACTGACGTATAACGGTGTGACAGTAAACGTTCATACTGGTCATAAATCTCAAATTCACAATCATCACAATGTAAACTGCGCAAACGGTTGCTGGTAAAGCGACTCCCCCACAAGTAGTGCAAAAGCAAAATGGCTTCTGGAGAGAAGCCATTTTTTTGCTGAAAGCTAAGGCCAGTTATCACTGTCTGGCTTTTTCAAATAGAAATATATCTTGATATACGCTATTCATATCGTAATGCTGTGATTGGTCGCTCTTTTGCGGCAATAGCCGATAAAGAGCCAACCGTTACCCACGCAATCACAAAGGCCAAAGTCGTTGCAACAGCAAATGGCAGTATTGATAAATCAATACGATACACAAAGCTGTTTAACCACTCTTGCATAATGAAGTAAGCAGCAGGCCAAGCAATGATGTTTGCAATCAACACCTGCTTTGAGAACTCTTTATTTATCAAGATAACAATGTCTAACACCGATGCGCCTAGCACCTTACGAATACCAATCTCTTTGGTACGGCGTTGTGTGGTGAACGATGCAAGACCAAATAGCCCTAAACATGCAATGAAAATAGCCAATAATGAGAACAGGTTGAATACAATGAACTCTCTGTCTTCCTGCTGATACATTTGGTTGAATCTATCGTCTAAGTAGTCCAATGCAATCGGCTGCTCAGGTACAAATTTACCCCATGTTTGCTCAATATAGTCGCGTACTTGTGCCGTGTCGCCTGTGTACTTAATCGACATGTTGTAACCATTGTTATGGTTAAGCAAATGATAGGTTGGTGCCACTTCCGTTTTAAGTGATGAAAAATAATAGTCTTCTGTTACACCCACTATGGTCGCTGTGCCTTCAGTGGTACGAGTGAATAATACTTTAAACTGCTTACCTACCGCTTCTTCAGGGGTATAACCCAATGTTTTAGCGGCTACGCTATTAATGACAACACTAAACTCTGGGGTTGGGTTTTCTTCTGAAGGTTGAGAAATCGCATCTGCGGTAAAGTCACGGCTAAAACCTCGACCACTCAGTAGTTTAATATTGTAAGACGAGAAATAATCTTCATCGACTGCCAGCACTGGCATAAGCTGCATCTCTTTCGTTGCAGGGTGAAGTAAGCCCATTGAATCCGTCAGCGAACCCGTAGGAAAGCGTGATGTCATAGTGACGCTGGTGATATCAGGATTTGCCAGCAACTGAGTTTTAATGGCATCGCGTTGTGGGCTGGCTTCAGTGGTCCACAAACCTCGCAAAACAAAGGTATTCGATTTGTCATAGCCAAGCTCAATATTTCTCGCATAATTTAACTGCATACTTGCAATCACGGTTGCCACAATTAAGATAATTGCCACACTAAACTGGAATACCACCAGACCTTTTCGCAATAACGCGCCGGTTTTACCTTGCGTGACTTCGCCTTTTAACACTCTGGCCGGCTTGAAGGCGCTCAAATAAAATGCTGGATATATACCCGAAATTAAACCAACCACTAGCCCTAACGACAATAAAATACTCAGAGTATTTAAGTCTAAATAGCTAAAACTCAGCGTCTTACCAATAAAATCGGCAAAAATAGGTAAAGTTGCTTCAACCAACGCAATCGCGATAAACAGGGCAATATAGCAAAGCATGATGGCTTCAATCATAAACTGAGTGACAAGACTATACTTCTTCGCACCCAGTGTTTTACGTACTCCAACTTCCTTAGCCCGTTTAGTTGCGGTTGCTGTCGATAAATTCATAAAATTAACGCATGCAATTAATAGGATCAGCGCAGCAATGATACTGAATGAGAATACAATATTAATGTCACCATTCTTTTTCATTTCACCATAAAGGTGTGAATTTAAATAGATATCAGTAATATTGATCAGAGTGTAATGGAAAATATCTCCGAGGCCTTCTCCGATATGATTTTCTAAAAACTCAGGAAAGCGTGCTTCAAGTGCTTTAATGTCCGTATTTGGCTTCAATTTGAAGTAGGTTGAATAATTGAAACTCTGATCTGTATCCCATTTAGGGTTTTGAAGAAACTCAGCAGCCGTGCCCATACTCACTATTGCTGAAAACTCTAAATGCGTTCGCTTTGGAAGATCTTTGATAATACCAGTGACTTTTAAAGGAATACGATTCGCTAAAATAAGCGTCTTATCGAGTACGTCAATACTCGAAAAATAACGACGTGCTGCAGACTCTGTTAATACAACAGTATTGGGCTGGACTAAAGCGCTTTGCTTATCTCCCTTTATCATCTCAAGAGACATAAAATTGAACACATTGGCATCAGCTAATGTTAGCCCTACATCACTAAAGTGCGTATCACCAAAACCCAAAGTAGCCCCCATTGACCGAAGACGAGTAGCTTCAGTGATTTCATCAAAATAATTCGTAAACCGCTCCGCGTTATATACAGAGCCTTGAGCAAAACTCTGAGCAGGCGAGCCTGGCACAGTCATTTTTAATGACGTACGGTAAATGTTTTGGTGATCATTAATATGCTTGTCGTAACCTAACTCAGACTCAACAAAGATTGCCATACTAATACAAATCGCCAAGCCTATGGCTAAGCCAAGAATATTAATACCTGAGTAAAGTTTTTGTTTTAACAGATTGCGATAGGCAATGATCAAATAGTTATTAAGCACAACGCACCTCCTGCATATTTTCTGACACGATATGACCGTCTAATACATTGATCACGCGGTGTGCGTAATTGGCATGGTGATCTGAGTGGGTAACCATCACAATGGTTACGCCTTCTCGATTTAATTGCGCAAGTAACTTCATGACCTCTTCACCGTTTTTGGAATCTAGGTTACCTGTTGGCTCATCGGCCAAGAGCATTTTTGGCTCTGCGACAATGGCACGTCCAACCGCGACCCTCTGCTGCTGACCACCTGAAAGTTGCTGCGGGTAATGATCTTTGCGGTGCGCAATGTCGACCTTTTCTAAAATTGCCAATACGCGCTGCTCACGCTCTTTTTTCGCTATGCCTTGGTAAACCAATGGCAGCTCAACGTTTTCAAAAACGGTTAGCTCATCAATTAAGTTAAAGCTTTGGAAGATAAAGCCAATGTTGTCTTTGCGAATGTCGGCCAGCTTATTTTCGGTAAAGCCACTGATTTCTTTGCCATCAAAAATGTATTCACCTTGGTCGATATGATCGAGCATGCCGACGATATTGAGTAGCGTTGATTTACCCGAGCCAGACTGACCCATAATGGCCACAAACTCACCTCTCTCTACGTGCAGCGAGACGCTATCAAGCGCATGTGTTTCGACTGATTCTGTGCGGAATATTTTGCTAATGTTCGTTAAGTTGATCATCTGTTTAGTCCTAATTCTTTTTTAATTTTTAAATCTTTCTAATTGTTCATTGATGACGCACGTTTACTGCGTCAGCTTTAAAGTCTGCATGTCGATAAAAGTGCTGTAGCTTGAGGTGATGACTCTGTCGCCCTCGTTTAATCCCTCTAACACTTCAATGAATTTGTTATTGCGCTGGCCTAAGCGAACTTGTTTACGAATTGCAACATCGCTACCTTCTTCGATTACAAACACCCACTTACCTGCGGTATCTTGAAAGAAACCGCCATTTGGGATCAGCTTAGCGGGTTTTGCATCAGCTAGTAGCAACTCCATTTGTAGGGTTTGGCCACGACGAATACGCTCAGGTAAGGCATCGTTAAAAGTTAAATCGACTTCAAAACGACCATTGCTTACCTCGGCATAAACTTTTGCCAGTGTCAGTGTGTAATCTTGACCTTGGTGGGTGATTTTTGCGGTTTGACCAGCAAATACACGGCCCAGATAAAATTCATCAATTAACGCGCTGACCTTGTATTCACCGACAATATCAACCTGACCTAAACGTGAACCACGCGACTTAGACTCACCCAGCTCAGCATTGAATGCGGTTAGCTGACCGTCGATTGGCGCTGTGATCACTAAGTTTTCCAGATTCTTACGGGCGAAGCTTAAGTTCTTATTTAGCTGTGCAACACTGTCTTCAAGCTGGGCAATTTGTGCAGTACGAATTAGCTCATCTTGTTCTTGCTGTTCAATTACCAAAGTGCGGCGGTCTTTTAAATATTGTGTGCGGTCAATCACAGCTTTTAATTCGTTTTGTGACACCAAGCTGTTTGCCACTAGCTTTTTATGCTGGGCTAGTTTGCGTTCACTCTGCTTAATCTCGAAATCCAGCTCTAATAAGTTGCGCTTTAGATTTAAACGGTTTTGGTCGATGGCTAAACGGGTATTGTGTAGGTTATTTAACTGCTCAGAAATTTGTGCTTCACGAGAGATCACATCTAGCTGCAAACCAGTATTACTTAAGGCTAAAATCTTATCGCCCTTTTTAACCATGGCGCCTTCTTCTACAAAGCGCTGCTCTACACGGCCCCCCTCAATGGCGTCTAAATACACTGATTTACTCGGGGTAACATTACCACGAAGTGGGATCATATCTGTAAATTCACCACCAGTGACTGTGCTTACCTTTATTTTGTCCATTTCTAGGTTGTAACGACTGCCACTACTGTTTGCGGTATTGCTTATCAAAAAATACGCGATGGCAATTACTGGCACTGCTAACCACCATGCTTTAAATGTGCGTTTTTTGCTGATCACTTTATCCATTTCTAACATCCTAATCGTTTAGATTTGTTAGATATAAGACAATTACTGTGCCAAAAACAAAAAATGATATATAACAATAACTTAAAAATTTGGATACAATTTAATACAGATAAAAGTGTAAAACTTTAAAACACTTGGTGTACGATATCGTACACTTTGAAAGTAAGGAAAGACGCCATGGCTGTAATTGATAAGTCGATTCTGGTGGTTGATGACAACGCCGAGATTTTAATTGCCACTAAGATGTTATTAAAACAACACTACAAGCATGTTGTCACGCTAGATAACCCGCACAACATCAGTGACGCCATGGAGAAAGAGTCTTTTTCTCTTATCTTACTCGATATGAATTTCACCCGAGAATCGACCTCTGGGGCTGAAGGCTTTTACTGGTTAAAGCAAATCAAAGCCATCGACGAAGACGCCGTTGTGGTGCTCTTTACTGCTTTCGGCGATATGTCGATGGCGGTGGATGCCATCAAACAAGGGGCCAGCGATTTTGTGCTTAAACCTTGGCAAAACGAAAAACTCCTGGCAACCGTTGCGAACTGTATCGACTTAAGCGCACAGCGCCAAAAAAGCAAAAAGCTGAACCAGATCGCGGCGCTGTCTTTGGCAGATCAAAATCGTCCATTTGAGAATCTCATTGCGAAAAGTCCTGCTATGGAGCAAGTGTTTACAACCCTCGAAAAAGCCGCAAAAACCGATGCCAATGTACTGATTTTAGGTGAAAGTGGCACAGGTAAAGAAGTTATCGCTCGTGAATTTCATAAGCAATCATTGCGTGCCAACGACACCTTTTTATCGGTAGATATGGGCACCATTGCCAGCTCGTTATTTGAAAGTGAGCTTTTTGGTCATGCCAAAGGGGCGTTTACCGATGCCAAAGAAAACAAACAAGGTCGCTTTGAGTTGGCCGACACAGGCACCCTCTTTTTAGATGAAATCGGGAATATTCCACTCGAATTACAAGGCAAGCTGTTAACTGCTATTCAAAACCGTGTGATCACCCCAGTTGGCGGCAGCAAAGAAATTTCGGTCGATATTCGTTTGATCACCGCGACCAACATGAATTTATACGACATGGTGCGTGAAGGCTCGTTCAGACAAGACTTGTTGTATCGCATCAATACCGTCGAGATCACACTGCCGGCACTGCGCGATAGACCGCAAGATATTCCATTGCTGATAGAGTTTTATGCTGATCTTTACTGCAAAAAATACAAACTAGGCCATAAAACGGTAAGCGATAAGGCCATGGCGCAGTTACTTGCCTATGATTGGCCGGGTAATATTCGTGAATTACAGCATTTAGTAGAACGTTCAGTGATCTTGTCAGACGGTGAACAACTGCAATTTCAGCTCATGCCCAACCAAGAGACGCAAAGCGGTGCTGCGCAGCTCGATACCTATAACCTTGCTGACATTGAACAAATGACCATAGAGCGTGCTATTGCTGACTTTAAAGGCAACATCAGCCATGCAGCTAAAGCACTCGGTATCACCCGTGCGTCGTTATATCGCAAAATGGAGAAGTACGGTGTTTAATAAAAACAGCGCGGCGGTGTTAGGTTACTTTGTCTCGGCGGTTGGTTTTGCTTGTATTGGACTCTATGGTTTTACATTCAGTCATGCCACCTTGCTCAGCATTTTGGCTTTATTTGGCTCTGCCCTATTTGCAGCCCTAACACTCAAACTTTTTGCCAAACAGCAACAGCAGTTCAACGAAGTTATCAACGCACTGAAATATCAAGACAGTAGTTTTCGCCTCAGTGAAACCCATACCCTAGGTTTACAAGAGCAGCAGATCTGCAATGACCTGATCAAAAAAGTACAAGACGACAAATTCAAGCAAGCCGAGCAAGTCGCTATTTTTGAAACCATGCTACAGCACATTGATGCAGGGGTGATCCTCATCAAAAATCAGCAAGACGTAGTAGTGTGTAACAATACGGCTAAGCGAAGCCTAGACATTCGAAGGTTTAGCGATGCGAAAGAGCTTTTAAGCGCAAAGCCCATTCTTGAACAAACCACGCAAGGTGCCAGTGTCGAAGACGATATGTTGTTTAAATATTTCGCCTTTAATTACCATAACAATCGCTACGAGCTTTGGCTGTTTACTGCCATTTCAGAGCAAATAGAAAGTACACAAATGGATTCATGGCAAAAGCTTATTCGTGTATTAATTCACGAAATTGGTAACTCTGTCGCCCCAATTTATTCGCTCTCAAACACCCTAGCGACCATCACAGAGCAGCAACTTGCAACCCAAGTAGATGACCAAGACTTAGTCGACGATTACCTGCAAAGCCTGAACGCCATTGGTATTCGCAGCCAGTCCTTACTTGGCTTTATTGAAGATTATCGTAAGCTCACACATATTCCTCATTTAGAGCTACAACCGATCTCAGTGAAAAGCCTATTTGATGATTTGAAACCACTCGTTAAACCACAGTTTGATGAGGCCAATATCGCTTTAACACTTTCGATTGAGCCCGAAAACTTAACTGTCTTAGGCGATAAAAAAATGCTTGAGCAAGTGATAGTTAACCTAATCAACAATGCGCTAGATGCCTTAAAGTTAAGTCAAAAACATGAGAAAGCTGTGAACATCACTGCGAGTATTAACCGCTATGGAAAATGCGAAATTGCCATACAAGATAACGGCGATGGCATAGAACCCAGTGCACTTGAGAAGATCTTCGTGCCTTTCTTTACCACTAAACCAAAGGGCTCTGGCATAGGCTTAGCGCTTAGTCAGCAAATTATTCATCGTCACAAAGGGCGTATAAAAGTGGCCTCTGAAGTAGATGAAGGAGCCAGTTTTACGCTGGTTTTATAATAGCTTCTAAGAAGAGCCTGAATTAAAAGCGCTAGAAAGTTTTAACGCTTTTTCTTTTATCAGTTTTCTGTTGGCTGATAAATCAAAGTGCTTGATAACGTTTCTTGCGGACCAATTTTAGCAGCACCACCGAGCACATATACTTCTCCGTTTAGACTCACTTTACCGTGGCCATGACGCGGGGTCGGTAAGGGTTCAAGCTCCTGCCATTCGTCAATGTTAGGGTCATACAAAAAGACCGAGTTAAACACTTTTCCGTCCTGCCAATAGCCCGTGTTTGAAAATGCTTCACCGCCTGAGACGATAATCTTGCCATCAATCACAGCAGCAGCAAGCCCGGCCGCGGCAATCGGTAAAGGTGCGCGAGTTTGCCAAGTTTCAGTTTGAGTATCGTACACTTCAACGGTGTTTAAGTTTTGTCGGTTTTCACCGCCAGTACGGCCACCAATCACATAAATATTATTACCAATCACCGCGCCAGCCGCTGAGGCCCGCGCAGTCGGTGCTGGCTTGGCCTTACGCCAGTATGCGTTATTCACCAGCACATAGTGGGCGTTGGTGTCGATATTTTGCTTCTCGCCTCGTTTACGGGTTTTCCCGCCAATCACATGAATGCTTTTACCGACGCTTGCATACACAGATTCAGCCAAAGGGATCGGTAAAGAAGACGCACTCATCCAGCGACTCTTTCTGCTGTCTAAACGGTACACTGAGCGTTGTGGTTGCCACGCATCCTCTTTAGGGCCGGAGAAACCACCGATGGCATAAACATAATGAATATTGCTCGTCATCCCCAAATGATGCCGAGACTCAGGTAAATCGGGTGCTTTTTCCCAAAACTGTTCTGCAGGGTTTAAAATAAAGATCTTTCTTGTTGGCCCAAGACCATAGAAACTCTCTGATTTTGATGGCACGAAGCCACCCCCAACGAATATACGATCTAAAAACACCGCTGGGTAAACCTCTTGTATGGCGACAGGAAGATCAGGTGCAGGTTGCCAAATTTGCTCCATACCAGTCGGCTCTATAGTATCGACAGCTTTCTCTTCAGCAGCAGAATAGAAACTAATCAAGCTCAATAAAACCAAAGTAATCATTCCAGCAGATAATTGTGTCATGTACATTCCTTAAAAAATGTTCTTTCAATTATACCATTCAGGGGTGTATCTAGATCAGTAACATAGCCGTCATATTTGGAGAAGATAAATGCGTCTAATCGTTGATTACTAAAGATTAGTTAAAGCTAGGTGATTTTGACAACTCAGTCTGCATAATTACAAATTAATGACTGGTTTATTCATTCAGCTCAAAACATCATAACCGAGTTTCAATATCGAATTAGAACACTGTAAAACCCCTTTACTGTTTATCTTGAAGAAACGGTTAAACAAGTGAAAGCTAAAAGTACTCGATAAATAACTGCAATCTGTAAAAGTTTTTTAATTATCGCTTTTGAGGCACTTCTTTATAATACTCAAAATAAGATTTGTTGGACTCTATTATGAAAAGTGCCATTTATTTAATTTTACCTCGAACACAAGTTGCTGATGTACTTGCTCAACCTTTTTATATCACCCCTTCAATTGAGTCTGAGGGATTTATTCACGCGTGTAGTGAATTACAAATAGACTATGTAGTTGCACGATTTTATAAAAATAAAGGGCCGCTTGCTCTTTTAAAAGTTGACCCTGATTTGATCACTGCTAAGGTGAAGTATGAAGGTGCCACGAACAACCCTGAATTGGGTCTATTTCCACATATTTATGGCCCGCTGAATACCAATGCTGTTGTTGAAGTCAGTGAGTTAAAATACCAGTAAAGCAAATAAAAAACGCGGTGTAACTCTAACCGCGTTTTTCAAAGTTAATCTATAGCTTTAATCAAGCTCATTTAACAGTTTTCGCCAACCCACAACATTAGCTGGGCCTTTCAATCGAATAATGCTATTGCGAATAAATCGACCGATTGGCGAACGTCCTAACCCTGCTAGCTTAATGATTTTATTAGACTCAGATACCGTCCAAGAGATCCGCTCAGCTCTTGCTGTTTTATAGGCCTCTAGCGCTTCATCTACTTGTTTATTACTCAAGTTATCTGCAAGACAGTTTATATCTTCTAAAGACATGCCAGCGCCTTGCTGCAGACTTGGCGGGCAACCATGTAACGCATCTCCAACTAAAACCACACGATCAAATACTGATTCTGTTTGCACTACACTCTTAAGTTGCCCAAGTACTATATGCTGTTGTTCGGTTAAGTCTTTTACACATTGCGCAACAGGCACATCATACTCTGAGAAAATATCTTGTAGTGCTTTATCACTCGGTAATGCAGCATACTGACCTTGCTCATCCATAATTTGACCATAACAATACACCTCACTGTCACTGATTGGGTAAATCATAAATGCAGAGTCATTACCCACATAGTAAGTCGGCTGTATATTGGCTTTAGGCTTTTTAGTAATAAAACGCCAGTTAGTGACTTGATGAGTCAGCAGTGATGCATTTGGTTGAACCATACCTCTTGTGGCTGAGTTAATTCCATCAGCCGCAACGACAAGGTCATACATTTTACAAGCGCCGGTATTGAAAGTCACCGACACTTCTTTATTTTCTTGGCTGAGTGCTGTTGGCCAAGTGTTTAACTTCACATCAGTTGCCATACCGTCTCTTAAAACAGACATCAGCGCATCGCGCTTCAAAGCGACAAAAGGCGCTTTATTTAAAGGCGCTTCATGTAGTGAAGCAGAGGCTAAGGTCTTGCCCGATGACAGCGCGTATTCGATTTGATCAACTTGAAAAGCAAGCTGTTTAACCTGCTCGGCCAAATCTAATTGCTTTAGCGCAAGCATGGCATTGGCAGGTAAACAAATCGCAGCGCCTTCAGAAGCCAATTCTGATGACTTTTCAATAATATCAATCTCATGATCGAGTGGCTTTAAGCGACGATACAAAGCACAACCCGCAATGCCCGCTCCAACAATTAATATGCGCATTAAATTATTCTCATAACATGTGAATTTAAGCGCAATATAACATTAGATTAGCCTGAAAAGTCATCTTATCAGCATGATTTTATGTTTACTTTTTAAAGCGATGCACGTTGACGATACACATCTACGACAGCCTGCGAAAACTGAGGCTGCTGCGTACCAAGTCGTTCGACAGCTTGATTGTAAAGATGCGGAAACGCTCTTGGCGCCACCATAGACTCAACAAGCTCTTCCTTCATGCCTGCTTTAACTATGGTTTGTGTCATATACCAGCCGACGACGTGACCCCATAAAGGTAAGCCTGCTTTTTGAAAGGTCATAAAGTCAGCATTTTCATGATCACTTGCCGCTTCGCTCATGACTTTATTTAACGCGATTACATAATTGGGCGCTTTTTTTAATTCACTCGCAAAGTAATTTTTAATTTCATCAGAAAATGGTGATTGTGCTTCTAAAAAACGTGATTTATCTATCAGGTTAGCGACCCCTTCATGTTGTAGATGATCTATGGCCCTATCGAAACCATTTCCTCTATCTAGCGGCTTTGCCAATTTGATTTTAGCACGTAGATTGTGGTGCAACTCATGGGCGCCTAGTTCAAAAGGTGCATGTAAGTCTGACAAATACCCGAGGTAAGGGTCGAGTACTACACCCACAGCACTCGCATGGGCGTTTTGTCCAAAGAAACCAAATACATATTGTGTGGCTTGCTTTGATTGAAAAGCCTTTGGGATCCATTGATTGGCTAGTGCTAATGAGCGTTCAATGGCATCAGAGCCAGTCAGCATATTTTTGTATTCATTGATCCAATCTAAGTTATTTAAAGCCGCCCTTAAATGTTTCACCTCTTGCTTTTCGAAAGCATTTAATGCGTCAAAGTGTACAGCTTTCATTGGCAGAAAGGCGATTTCGAAACGGTTTTTTAATTTTTCTTGAGTCAGATCCGAAATACTAAACACCAACTGATAGGCGTTATGAGAAAAAAGTTGCTGCCACGCTTGTTCAGATGGACTTATACCCATTTTGAGCTGATTCACGATACGAATACCATCAGCTAATGACGAAAAATCGTATTGGCTATGTGAAGATATGTGCGTGTTTACAGTTGATGAAGCGTAAACTTTACTTGGTAAAGCTGCATTGGTTAATGCCACCGTAGATAATATGGCAGCCGAGATAAGTGATTTCATTTTTGTTCCCCAGACGTTGACGCTAGGTAACTTAAACAAGTTTAAAAATGAAACAAGTTTAGCACGCTAAAAAGCCCATGTTTTGAGATAAACTGCGAGTGGTCTTTATGACTACTCGCTCAACTAAGTCTATTATAAACAAGCTTTTTATTTTTAAGTTTTAGGTTTAGCCACAAAAGTCTTATTCACGATCCGCCAAGCGTCATTAAATTTATATAACACTAAGTAATCTATGTAATGGGTTTTTGATGTTTCGAAATTCAACTTCACCATGGCCATTTGCTCATCAACAACGTCTATCGAAAGGATATGGGCATGCCAGTGATCTTTGGTTGGCTGCTTAAATATCTTGGCAAAGTCACCCAGCTTTTGACTGCGAATACTTTGCTTGCCAGTTTCTTTATCTGTCACGATAGACTTTATATGACCATTTTCTAGCTCAAAAGCTTGTGCTATTAAGCCTTCGTCTGACTCTGCAATGCCTTTAAAGTAACTGTTTACCGTTTTAACAATATTGTTATGCTCAGCATTAAAGGTGGCTTTTGCACTGCTTGCGCCAGAGAAAGACACAACGGCTGAAAACGCAATGACTTGTAGACTAGATTTTAAATTCAACATCGGTGATTCCTTGGAAGTTCTGCTCTTATACCAGTCCGCTTAACTAAGGAGTCTATTTTGAGGCAAGAAAACCTTGTTGGTAGCACCGCTCACGCATCCTGCTATCGCTGAGGTACCTACATCCATGTAGGCAAGGCAAATATTTCGTTATTTAGTTGTTCTAAATGAGAAATCTTTAACGCAGCTATCATCAGGTTTAATCCCTCAAAATGATTAAGTGTTATTGCGGATTGGTATTAGCCTCTCTCACCCTGCTTACTATGTAAACGACTAATAAGTAACAATTTGTGTGTTTCTTTCAACAAAAGCTAGGTGTGAAAACTTAAAGAAAATAAGACACGCCAATGCTCGCTAATAGTAGCGATGCAAACGCAAGCCTGAGCCATTTTGCTTGTTCGGGTTTTGCAAAAAAAGGTCTGAGTTTACTGCCAATTGCCATCCATAATCCATCAACGATAACTGCAACAATAAAGCTAACCGTAGCAGTTAACATAGCACTGTAAACAGGTGAACTTGCAGGGATCATAAAGTTTGCAAAAATAGCTAAAAACGCGGCGTAAGCTTTTGGGTTGATTAAATTTAATATAAAGCCATCTTTAAAACTTGGCGCTGCGCCTGCTCTTTGCTCAATACCGCTGGTATTACTCGCGATCTTGTACGCCACATAAATTAAGTAAGCAGTTGCGATACCTTGGCAAATGAGTTTGACCGTTGGGAATTGCTCAAACAAACTACCTAACCCCAATGCTACTAAGCTAATTGCCACCAGCAAGCCGAGTAGAATACCAGCAAGAAACCCTAAACCCTGCTTAAAGCCAAAGCTGGCACCGACACCAGCTAGGGCAAGTGGTGCTGGCCCAGGTGAGCCTAATAGAAGTGCGGTAGTGAGTGCCAGGGTGGTGATTGCTTCTATCATTTATTCCTAATCCCTTTACTTTGAAAATATAAATACGGAGTGATTCAGCCATTAAAAAAGGCCCTCTCGGGCCTTGGGAGTATCACAACTCATGAACAATTTGCTTAAATTAACTTGAGTAGGTTTTTAATTAATTCTGCGGTACGCGTACCGAACCTTCCATTAGCACTCTTGCGCTTCGGCTCATGACCGCTTTTTCAGCCAGCCATTTGCCATCAACAAGTTTTGCAGCAGCACCGACTTTTAATGTGCCTGATGGGTGACCAAAAGTGACACTTTCACGCTCACTACCACCTGCAGCCAAGTTTACTATGGTGCCAGGAATTGCAGCAGCGGTGGCAATTGCAACAGCCGCTGTGCCCATCATGGCGTGGTGAAGCTTGCCCATAGAAAGCGCACGAACACACACATCGATATCCGACTCTGCAATCGCTTTACCACTTGAGGCGGTGTAAGCCTGAGCAGGTGCAGCAAATGCGATTTTCGGCGTATGCTGACGTACTTTTGCTTCTTCGATATCTTTGATCAAACCCATTTTCACTGCGCCATGGGCACGAATGGTTTCAAAACGCTCAAGCACAGCAGCATCGCTGTTAATGGCTTCTTGTAACTCTGTGCCTGTATAACCCAAATCTTCTGCATTGAAAAATAGAGTTGGAATACCCGCGTTGATCATGGTCACAGGGAAAGTACCAATACCCGGCACTTCAAGACTGTCAATCAAGTTACCTGATGGAAACATATCGCCTTCGCCGTCAGCTGGGTCCATAAACTCAACCACGACTTCGGCTGCAGGGAAAGTCACGCCATCTAACTCAAAATCACCGGTTTCTTGCACTTCCCCATTGGTCATAGGAATGTGCGCGATGAT
The DNA here is from genome assembly GCF_040104455.1 of Pseudoalteromonas sp. BZB3. Lineage (NCBI taxonomy): Bacteria > Pseudomonadati > Pseudomonadota > Gammaproteobacteria > Alteromonadales > Pseudoalteromonadaceae > Pseudoalteromonas > Pseudoalteromonas sp. BZB3. Next base: position 105,021 of record NZ_JBECOS010000018.1, read on the forward strand.
GGTTTTTTTGATGTTTGCTTGCCAAATGCGTACAACCGCAATGCCGTTTTCAGGCACACGTTCAGCGTCAACTAGGCCGTTGCTGATTGCAAATGCGCCTACCGCAGCAGTTAAGTTGCCGCAATTTCCGCTCCAATCGATAAAAGGCTTATCAATTGCTACCTGACCAAATAGGTAATCTACATCGTGATCAGGCACATCACTTTTTGCCAGAATTACCGTTTTACTGGTGCTTGACGTTGCACCGCCCATACCATCGGTGTGTTTTGCGTATGGATCGGGACTACCAATCACGCGCAGCAATAAATTGTCACGAGCCTCGCCTGCAACTTGTACTGCAGCGGGTAAATCAGCAAGGTTAAAAAAGACCCCCTTACTGGTGCCGCCACGCATATAAGTTGCTGGTACTTTAATTTGTGGTTTGAAAGCCATTTAAAAATCCTTCAAAAGCGAATGAGAAAGCCTCATTCGCTTATTTATTAATTATTAGCTTCTAAAAAGTCTTGTGCGAATCTTTGAAGAACACCGCCAGCCGCGTAGATTGATACTTCTTCTGCAGTATCAAGACGACATAGCATAGGCACTTCTACACGCTCGCCGTTTTGACGATTAATCAATAAGGTTAACGTTGCGCCCGGGCTTGGCTCACCAATAACGTCATAGGTTTCAGTACCATCAAGACCGAGTATTTTACGGGTTGTACCGGCTTCAAATTGCAGAGGTAATACACCCATACCGATTAAGTTTGTGCGGTGAATACGCTCAAAACCTTCTGCCGCAATCACTTCAACACCCGCTAAACGCACACCTTTGGCCGCCCAGTCACGTGATGAACCCTGACCATAGTCCGCACCAGCCACAATAATCAACGGCTGCTTGCGTTCCATGTAGGTTTCGATGGCTTCCCACATGCGAGTTACTTTACCTTCTGGCTCAATACGCGCTAATGAACCTTGTTTTACCTCACCGTTTTCGTCTAACACCATTTCGTTAAACAATTTCGGGTTCGCAAAGGTTGCACGCTGCGCGGTTAAGTGGTCACCACGGTGGGTTGCATATGAGTTAAAGTCTTCTTCTGGCAGACCCATCTTCGCCAAATACTCACCGGCAGCACTGCTTGCTAAAATTGCATTTGATGGTGATAGGTGGTCGGTAGTGATATTGTCACCTAATACAGCAAGTGGACGCATGCCTTTCATGGTGCGCTCAGCTGCTAGTGCGCCTTCCCAATATGGTGGGCGGCGAATGTAGGTACTCATTTCTCGCCAGTCGTAAAGCGGATCGTTCTTCTCGCCATAATCGACGTTTAAGTCAAACATTGGCTCGTATACTTGGCGAAATTGCTCAGGCTTCACGCTTTTTGCGATAACTGCGTCGATCTCTTCATCCGTTGGCCACAAGTCTTTCAGGGTAACAGGGTTACCGTCTTGGTCATGTCCAAGGACATCTTTTTCGATGTCAAAACGAATAGTTCCTGCGATCGCGTATGCCACAACCAATGGTGGAGACGCTAAGAAAGCTTGCTTTGCATAAGGGTGAATACGGCCATCAAAGTTACGGTTACCCGACAGTACCGCTGTAGAATATAAATCGCGGTCGATGATCTCTTGTTGGATTTTCGGGTCTAACGCACCACTCATACCGTTACAAGTTGTACATGCAAATGCCACAACACCAAAACCTAATTGCTCTAACTCTGGTAATAACTCGGCATCTTCAAGATACATTTTTACCGTCTTAGAACCCGGTGCCAGAGATGACTTAACCCAAGGCTTACGAGTTAACCCTTTTGCGTTGGCATTACGTGCGAGTAGACCTGCTGCAATCACGTTGCGCGGGTTAGAAGTATTGGTGCAGCTGGTGATAGCAGCGATGATCACCGCGCCATCTGGCATTTTGCCTTCTTCGTTTTCAACTGTGCCAGCAATACCCGCTTGTGCAAGTTCTGAAGTAGATACTCGGCGGTGTGGATTTGAAGGACCTGCGATATTACGACCAACCGTTGATAAATCAAAAGTAAGAACGCGCTCGTATTCTGCAGTTTCTAGGCTGTCGGCCCAAAGGCCTGTTTCTTTTGCGTAGTTTTCAACAAGCTGCACTTGCTCGTCGTCACGACCTGTGATTTTTAAGTAATCGATGGTGTGCTGGTCGATATAGAACATCGCAGCCGTTGCACCATACTCTGGTGTCATGTTTGAGATGGTTGCACGGTCACCAAGCGTTAAGCTTGCTGCACCTTCACCGTAAAACTCTAAGTAAGCGCCGACTACTTTTTCAGCTCTTAAGAATTCAGTGATTGCGAGTACGATATCAGTTGCGGTAATGCCCGGTTGTGCTTTGCCTGTCAGTTCAACACCAACAATATCTGGTAGGCGCATATAAGAAGCACGACCTAACATGACGCTTTCGGCTTCAAGGCCACCAACACCCACTGCAATGACACCCAGTGCGTCAACGTGTGGCGTGTGACTATCGGTACCAACCAATGTGTCCGGGAATGCTACACCGTCACGGGCATGGATAACTGGCGACATTTTCTCTAGGTTGATTTGGTGCATGATGCCGTTACCCGGTTGGATAACGTCAACGTTTTTAAATGCGGTTTTTGTCCAGTTAATAAAATGGAAGCGGTCGTCGTTGCGACGGTCTTCAATGGCACGGTTTTTCTCGAACGCATCTTTTTCAAAACCAGCGTGCTCAACCGCAAGCGAGTGATCAACAATAAGCTGAGTCGAAACAACTGGATTTACTTTAGACGGATCGCCGCCTTTTGCAGCAATCGCATCACGTAAGCCAGCCAGGTCAACAAGAGCGGTTTGGCCCAAAATATCGTGACACACAACACGTGCAGGGAACCAAGGAAAATCTAAGTCGCGTTTGCGGTCAATTAACTGCGATAAGCTAGCATCTAGCTTATCAGGCTCACAACGGCGAACTAGATTCTCTGCAAGTACACGCGATGTGTAAGGGAGTGTGGCATACGCGCCTGGTTTAATAGCATCAACGGCTTCACGGGTATCGTAATAAGCAAGTTGAGAGTTAGGTAAGATTTTACGGTATTTGGTATTCATAACTTTCTGACTTATTTATCCCATCGTCTTTCAAATTACATAGGTTTTAGCTGCCTACGTGAAATATGAAATCCATAGGGTAAAAACTTAAGCACTTGTCTTAAGTTGGAGTGACGGTAGTGAGTGACAAAGTCAACCTCTGTCACTCAAACTTCAAATTAACGCTCTGAAATTGGCGTTACAGGACGTAGCTCTTCACCTGTATATTCCGCTGAAGGGCGAATAATACGGTTGTCAGCACGTTGTTCCATCACGTGTGCAGCCCAGCCCGTTAGACGAGACATTACGAAGATAGGCGTGAATAGCTTAGTCGGAATACCCATGAAGTTATAAGCTGATGCATGGAAGAAGTCAGCGTTACAGAAAAGCTTCTTCTCGCGCCACATTACCTCTTCACAACGAACTGATACAGGGTAAAGTACGTCGTCACCCACATCTGCCGCTAGCTTTTCAGACCAGCCTTTGATGATTTCGTTACGAGGATCTGATTCTGAATAAATCGCGTGACCGAAGCCCATGATCTTCTCTTTACGCTCAAGTTTACCCATCATTTCAGCTTCAGCATGATCTGGTGAAGTAAAGCCTTCGATCAGTTCCATCGCTGCTTCGTTAGCACCACCGTGTAGTGGACCACGAAGTGAACCAATCGCCCCCGTTACACATGAGTGCATGTCAGAAAGCGTTGATGCACAAACACGCGCTGTGAAGGTAGACGCATTAAACTCATGCTCTGCATAAAGAATTAAAGACACATGCATAACTTGCTCGTGTAATTCTTTTGCTTTTTCGCCATGTAGCATTGTAAGGAAGTGACCACCAATTGAATCATCATCTGTTTCAACGTCAACACGCACACCATCATGACTAAAACGGTACCAGTAACAAATGATACTTGGGAAAACGGCTAGCATGCGGTCAGTTACTTGGTCTTGCTCATCAAATGTCGCTTCACCTTCAAGGTTACCTAACATTGAACAACCCGTACGTAATACATCCATTGGGTGTGCGTCTGCTGGAATACGCTCTAGTACATCTTTAAGGGCCTGAGGCAGACCGCGCATTGCACGTAATTTGTCTTTATAAGCATCTAGCTCTGCTTGCGTTGGTAGGTGACCTTTTAAAATTAGGTGCGCCACTTCTTCAAACTGACAGTTTGCTGCCAGATCTTTTACGTCGTAACCACGGTAAGTTAGGCCAGAACCCGATTTACCTACTGTTGATAATGCTGTTTTACCCGCTACTTGTCCGCGTAGGCCTGCACCGCTTAGTACTTTTGCCATGATGTTGTCTCCTGAATTATTTTTACCTGCTGGGTATTGATATGTGCTGAGTGCAGGTTCATTGCCTGCACTTCAAAATTACTATTACTTATTTTTGCCTTCGGCAAACAACGCATCAAGCTTCTGCTCGTAGTCGTGATAGCCAAGGTAATCATAAAGATCCATACGAGTTTGCATGGTATCTATGACAGCTTTTTGATCGCCGTTTTGTAAAATGCTTTGATAAACCAGTTCAGCGGCTTTGTTCATTGCACGGAATGCACTTAGTGGATAAAGCACCATATCTACGCCCCACTCACCAAGTTCTTCTTTGTTCCAAAGCTCTGTTTTACCAAATTCTGTGATGTTCGCTAAAATTGGCACATCTAGCGCTTCGCTAAATGCACGGTAGTGCTCTTCAGTTTGTACGGCTTCTGCAAAAATGCCATCAGCACCCGCAGCAACATAAGCTTTTGCACGCTCAATCGCCGCTTCTAGGCCTTCTTGTGCGAATGAATCTGTACGCGCCATGATGAAGAAATCAGGATCGGTACGCGCATCGACTGCCGCTTTAATACGATCAACCATTTCTTCGGTTGAAACGATCTCTTTGTTTGGGCGGTGACCACAGCGTTTTTGCGCAACTTGGTCTTCCATATGCACAGCTGCTGCACCGGCTTTTTCCATATCACGAACTGTTTTTGCGATATTGAAAGCACCGCCCCAACCTGTGTCAATATCAACCATCAAAGGTAGGTCGCATGCTGAAGTAATACGTTGTACATCAGCAATAACGTCGTTTAGAGAAGTCATGCCTAAATCAGGAAGACCATAAGAGGCATTTGCAACACCGCCACCTGATAAATAAATTGCTTGGTGGCCGATTTTCTTCGCCATCATTGCGCTGTAGGCATTAATTGTGCCCACGATCTGCAGAGGTTGATTGGCTTTTAATGCATCGCGGAATTTCTTACCCGCACTGATAGTTCCTGTTGTCATCTTGATGATCTCTCTGGTTATCCTGAAAATATGTGTAAGAAGCTCACTGGTTTAGCTTGGCTTCGATATTATTTTTTGAATACATAATGTGTCTGCGCATCAACATTTCAGCCAACTCAGGGTCGCGATTACTGATGGCTTGTACTATATGTTTATGCTCGTCAAAAGCGGTACTCACACGAGGGCCCGCCATGCCTAACTGCACGCGATACATACGCACCAAGTGATATAGGCCATTGACCAACATATTAATTAAATGATTATTTTTGCTGCCGAGAATAATGCGGTAATGAAAATCTAAATCGCCCGCTTCTTGATAATAGCGCTCAGTGGTTTTGATATTTTCTGACTGGCTATTCAAGAGCATTTTCAGCTCTGTGACTTCGTCATCAGACATATTAGTTGCAGCAAGACGCGCCGCCATGCCTTCTAGTGACTCACGAACTTGGTAAAGTTCGATTAACCCCTCAGGGCTTAATGCCACCACACGTGCACCCACATTTGGCTTGCGTTCAACCAAGTTACAGCTTTCTAAACGGTTAATAGCTTCTCGGACTACTGCACGGCTTACTTCATACTTTGTCGACAACTCAGTTTCACTAAGTTTTGCTGATGCTGGGATTTCACCCTCTACAATCTCTTTTCTTAAACGAAAAAACGCTTTATCGGAGGCTGTTACAGCATTTTCATGAAAAATCGACATAGTAAATCTTAAAGCCGTGTTTAGTAAGTTGTAGACAATATAGTGGCGGTTTACGTGAACGTCAACCTAGAAATCACAAGATTGTCGACAATATTTAAATATAGTGTTTATAAGTTTGGTGAATATAGGGATGGTGAGAGTGAATAGATTAGGTTATAGGTAAAGAGGTTTTTGTTGGGGTTTAAGTTAAGAAGCTAAGTTCACTATTGAGAAATGAAATAAGTAAATTTTGTTTTGTATTACATCCATGTAGCTTCGCCCATCGGGTATCCATTCCCTCACCTCCTCGTGCTACGAAACTTTGTCTCGATCTTAATAAGAATTGAGTTGTAATACTTCCATGTAGCTTGGGTCCGGTTCGGCCATCCAAGGCCTCACACTCAACGCTAGTCTTGCTGCGCGCACTATAAACGAAAAATTTTGGATGCTGTGCTGTTTTACATCCATGTAGCATTGCCCATCGGGTATCCATACCCTCACCTCCTCGCGCTGCGAAACTTCGTTTCGGTCACTCGTCGCCCTTGCGCAAACAGCGCGAACTGCGTTCACTAGTTTGCACCACATATAAAAAAAGCAAGCTAGTGCTTGCTTTCTTGTTAAGTGATTAACACTTAAAGTACAGTGATGTTCTCAGCTTGTGGGCCTTTTTGACCTGTAGCTAATGTGAACTCTACTTTCTGACCTTCAACTAGAGTGCGGAAACCGTCACCTTTGATAGCGCTGAAGTGTGCGAAAACATCTGGACCATTTTCTTGTGCAATGAAACCAAAACCTTTTGACTCGTTAAACCACTTAACGGTACCAGTAACTGTATTAGACATAATATGCATATCCTGATCTTTAAAATTAACTATGCCCTTGTGGGCGCATAGAGCAAAAACTAGACGGTACTTAAAAACTTCAGGACGGTACTACAAGTATGACTCATACAATAACGTGGTGGAAATTTATAAACACTGACAAATTTTTGTCTATCTTCATAGTAAAGCCCTCTCATGCTAAGTCAAACGATTTTAGGTCAAAAATTGATTAATTTTTAATTACAGGTAGATCTCTTACACACCATAAGGAATACAATCATAAGTTACATTATTGTATATAAATCAACATAGTTATGATCAACCAACTAAATCGGCGGATAAATTGGCTTATGTCACAGGAGTTTCAAAGCTGAATACTTATTAAGCATACAAAGTTCTAACCTTGCTTTTTTATTTAGTGAATAAGGGCAGTTTAAGGCAAAATTAAATCTGATATCATACCATTTAAATTAGCCTTAATTTCTGTACACCCCATGACCTATCAGCACGAGTTTATAGACTCTATTTCAAATATCTCGGAGCATACTTGGAACTCACTTACAAATGAGCACGTATTTTCCAGTTATACTTGGCTCGGCGCATTGGAAATCAGTGAATGTGTAAACAAACAAACTGGCTGGCAGCCTCAGCACCTTGTCATTAAGCAAAACGATCATATAGTGGCTATCTTGCCAGGCTATTTAAAAAACCACTCTTATGGTGAGTACGTCTTTGATTGGGCATTTGCTGAAGCATACGAAAGGTACGGGCTAGATTATTATCCTAAATGGCTATGTGGTGTACCTTTTACCCCAGTGCAAGGTCCTCGCATTCTTAGCAAGCACATCACGCCTGAATTAATAAGTTATATAGAGGCAACTTTACTTGAGTTTGGTGAAAATGGTCTCAGTGGCATTCATCTTAACTTTTTATCTGAACATGCAAATTTTGCCAATACCACATTGATCCCAAGACGCAATGTGCAATTTCACTGGCAAAATAAAGGCTATCAAAGCTTCAGTGACTTTCTATCAGCGCTTAATGCTCGAAAGCGAAAGATGATCAGTAAAGAGCGATTAAAAGTACAACAACAGAGTTTAACCATTCGCTGGTTTTCTGGTGATGAGATTAATGGCGCCTTACTTGATGCCTTTTATTTAAGTTACCGTCTGACTTATTTAAAGCGCTCGGGCCATAATGGCTATTTAAATCGCGAATTTTTCGCCCTGATAATAAAAAACTTACCTCATGCTGTTCGTTTATGCTGCGCGTTCAAAGATGATGCTATTGTTGCCACTAGCCTTTATTTTGTTTCAGGCGATACCCTATACGGCCGCTATTGGGGGGCTATTGAATCCCAATATGATTCGCTTCACTTTGAGCTATGTTATTACCAAGGTATTGAACTTGCGATAAAAGAAGGCATCACCACTTTTGATGCCGGCGCGCAAGGCGAGCATAAACTCGCCCGTGGCTTTGAACCCGTTTGGCGCCACTCTTACCACACCTTGTTTAGACCTGAGTTTAAAATCGCGCTACAAGACTATTGCGAAAGAGAAGCCCAAGCCTTACAGCAGTACTTTATTGAATGTGAAGCTAAATTACCGTTTAAACACCAATAGTCGGTTATTCGCAGGCATTTCATGGTCTTGAACTAACTCAAAGCCTTGTTTCTTCACCAAAGAAACAACCCACTCTTGATCCCGAATACCACTTTGTGGGTCTCTTGCCCTTAACATGGCATCGAAGCCTTGGTTACTTTCACTGGTAAACTGTCCATTGTAGTTAAACGGGCCATAAATGAATAAATGACTTTGCGAATGACTGTGTTTAGCGGCACCAATGATTAGCTTTTCAACCAAAGACTCAGACACAATATGAAGTGTGTTCGCGGTGTAAATTGCATTGTACTTTTCATTCACAGGCCAATCATGATTTAAATCTAGGGTAATAGGCGCAATTAAATTACCCAGCTTAGCTTCGTCTAACCAAGCGTTGATCCCTTCATGATGCATGGCTTGATCTGCCGTTTGCCAAGTTATATTCGGAAGATGCTTTGCAAAATGCACAGCATGCTGCCCGGTGCCGCTTCCTATTTCTAAAATTTTTTCTTTATCTGTTAGATATGTTTGTATCTTATTCAGAATTGGAGCTTTATTGTTTTCACACGCTTGAGAATATGGCTTTGTCATGGTCTTTTTGCACTAAATTGAGGAGTTACTGCCCGTTATTGATGCAATTAATTTAAGAAATAGCAAGCGAGATCAATAAATCTTTTCTATAACTACTTAAAGTGTCTACATAAGTTTTTCTTGGTACAACTTCTGCAAAACAAACTACACAGAGATACCAATACTTCAAAGCGTGCAACTCGAGGAGAGATAAGATGAAGATTTCAGAGATCACCCAAATGCCATCTGAATTAAAGAGCCAAGGCGTCATCAAAGATAATAACGAAGAAGATTTAAAGAAAAGTAAGTCTTACAAACAAGAAGTCGCAAATCTTATGCAGCTCGAAGAACAAGAGAAAGAACATACAGAGCAAAGCTTTTTGTATGGATATAATTAACCTGAGCTCTGGATAATAAATCTATCTCCAGCGGCTACTTTCAGCGCTAACAGTGTTGAATTTACTTACAATAGGCCAGCTATTGATTCGTAAATTCGCCTTGTTATCGCTAAAAGTCTCCGGCTGCAGACTTGAAAAATTACTTATCATTTCAATATCAATACGTTAGTAAATCTCTTAACCAAAGCTCAGGTTAACTAATACAATTACGCCAAATCAAAAAAAGCGCAGCCAACGGCTGCGCATTTAGGTTGGAAGAAACTTATTACTAGCTAGCCAACAAGTGCTAGCAGAATACCTGCTGCCACGGCACTGCCAAGTACACCTGCTACATTTGGCCCCATTGCGTGCATTAACAGGAAGTTATGCGGGTTATTCTCTAGGCCCACTTTATTCACTACACGTGCCGCCATTGGTACCGCTGATACCCCTGCCGCGCCGACAAGTGGATTTATAGGATGCTTCGAGAACTTATTCATAATTTTCGCCATAAATACACCCGATGCTGTACCAATTGAGAAAGCCAAGGCACCAAGCACTAAAATACCTAACGTCTCAACAGTTAAGAATTCAGTCGCTGATAACTTAGAGCCCACAGCTAAGCCTAAGAAAATAGTCACGATATTGATAAGCTCATTCTGTGCTGTGTTACTTAATCTATCAACCACACCACACTCACGCATTAAGTTACCTAAACAAAACATACCAACCAGCGGCGATGCTGACGGTAAGAACATAATCGCTAGACCAAGTACTGCCAGTGGGAAGATAATTTTCTCACGCTTAGTCACATGGCGAAGTTGTGGCATTTCAATCTTTCTATCTTCTTCAGACGTTAGCGCACGCATGATCGGCGGCTGGATAATTGGTACTAATGCCATATAAGAATATGCAGCTACCGCAATCGCGCCCAAAAGTTCTGGTGCAAGCTTTGAGGCTAAGAAAATAGCCGTTGGACCATCTGCACCACCAATGATAGCAATTGCAGAAGCATCCTGTAGGGTAAACTCAAAGCCTGGTACAAAGTTCAGTGCAATAGCGCCAAATAATGTCGCGAAAATACCAAACTGCGCAGCAGCACCCAACAGTAACATACGTGGGTTTGCAATCAGTGCACTAAAATCAGTCATCGCGCCCACGCCCATAAATATCAACAGCGGAAAAACACCACTATCAATACCGATATAGTAAACGTAGTACAACAAGCCACCTGGCTCTGCCAAGCCTGCAACTGGAATATTCGTTAAGATTGCACCAAAACCAATTGGTACAAGGAGTAAAGGTTCAAACCCTTTTGCTATAGCAAGGTAGAGTAAACCACAGCCCACCGCCATCATGACTAGAGCTGGCACGGTAAAGTTGGCAAGGCCCGTTGCTTGCCATAAATTTAACAACCCGTCCATGTGACCTCCTATGCAAGCTCAATCATGGCATCGCCCGTTGCGACAGAGTCACCTTCAGAGACTAAGACATTTGCAACCGTACCGCTGTGCGTCGCACGCACTTCTGTTTCCATCTTCATGGCTTCCATGATCATGACTACATCGCCTTCAGCGACTGCATCACCTGCACGTACCAATAACTTAAAGATGTTACCGGCAAGCGGTGCATTGAGCGTTTCGCTCGTACTGACCGATGCTGACTGTGGAATAAGCTCACTATCTTTGACTTGTACTTCTTTTAGTTCACCACCTGGTGCAACGACAACATCATAAACTTTGCCATCAACTTGCACGCTGTAACGCTCTGTTGATTGTTTTTGTGGAGAAGCCGGTTTTGCAGCAGGCGCAGGCTTTTCAGTGGTAACTAGAGTTGGTTTCGGCTCAAATGCATCTGGATTATTTCGATTCTTAAGGAACTTAAGACCAATTTGCGGGAATAACGCATAAGTTAACACGTCATCGACTTGCTCTTCAGCCAACTCTATGTTGTCTTCTTTGGCTTTCGCAACTAGCTCAGCCTCAAGGCTATCAAGCTCAGCATCGATTAAATCAGCAGGGCGACACGTGATCGCTTCTGCGCCATCTAATACGCGTTGTTGTAACTCTGAGTCAACTTCAGCTGGGGTTGAACCATACTCACCCTTTAACACACCCGCCGTCTCTTTAGTGATGGTCTTGTAACGCTCACCAGTTAGAACATTTAGTACCGCCTGAGTACCGACGATTTGCGATGTTGGTGTCACAAGCGGAATAAAACCAAGGTCTTTACGAACAGCCGGGATCTCTTTTAGAACATCATCTAGCTTATCGCCCGCGCCTTGTTCTTTAAGCTGGTTTTCCATATTAGTTAACATACCGCCTGGTACTTGAGCGAGTAAGATACGGCCATCAACGCCTTTTAAGCTACCTTCAAACGCCGCGTATTTTTTTCTAACTTCACGGAAGTAGCTCGCAATTTCTTCAAGCTCACCAAGGTTTAAACCTGTATCACGCGCTGTGCCTTCAGTGATAGCCACCATGGTCTCTGTGGCGCTATGACCATAAGTCATACTCATAGACGAAATAGCGGTATCAAGCATATCAATGCCCGCATCGATTGCTTTTTGGTATGTCGCTGTGCTTAAACCCGTTGTCGCGTGACACTGCATGGCAATTGGCACTGACACGGTATTTTTAAGTTCAGTGATCAGTTCTTCTGCATCATAAGGCTTTAATAAGCCAGCCATATCTTTAATACAGATTGAATGACAGCCCATGGCTTCTAGTTTTTTCGCTTGATCTAGCCACATGTCTAAAGTGTGAACCGGACTCACAGTATAAGAAATGGTACCTTGCGCATGCGCTCCGACTTTAATAGCGGCTTTAATCGCAGTTTCGAGGTTTCGGACATCATTCATGGCATCGAAAATACGGAAAACATCAACACCATTATGATGTGCACGTTCTACAAATTTCTCCACCACGTCATCGGCATAATGGCGATAACCCAGTAAGTTTTGACCACGTAAAAGCATCTGCTGCTTGGTGTTTGGCATGGCTTCTTTTAAAGCGCGAATGCGATACCAAGGATCTTCGCCCAAATAACGGATACAAGAATCAAAGGTTGCACCACCCCAAGATTCAACAGACCAATAACCGGCTTTATCTAGTTTCTCTGCGATTGGTAGCATGTCTTCTAGTCGCATTCGCGTAGCAAGTAATGACTGGTGTGCGTCTCTTAAAACCAATTCAGTTAATTTTAACTTTGACATAGTGTACCCCTTTATTATTTTGATCTGTACTGAGCGATAGCTGCACTGATTGCAGCAATGTGCGCGTTAGATACCCCTGTTGATGCTGGGCGTTTAGTAGGTTGACGTTGTGGCTTTACTGGCTCATCACCACCTGCGATAAGTGATAACTTGCTTACAGCAAAAATTAAGATAGATAAGAAGGCAAAAACCCCAACCATGCCGGTAAGCATTAAGCTGGCTGCCTCTAGCAACAATGCACCTATATCCATGTTCTCCCCCTTTTTCACAACGCGCCTTGCGTCATTAATCATTTTTTATAAATATTTATTCAACATCATAACAAACGAGCTCAACTTGTAAACAATATTGTAAATTGGTAATACCAATATTAAAAGTTGAACAATAGCAACAACTTAACTGTAAAACACTGATAAAACGAATGAATTACTGAGATAAATATGAAAAATATTCAAAATAGCGCAGGTTTATTTAAATACCTTTAAATAAAAGTGATAAATAGGTTACAAAGACAAGTTTTAAAAACGGAAACAAAAAATGGTAAGACCAAGACGACACTAAACAAAACACCGTTATGATTGAATAAAAAATGTATTTTCATACTTAATGCAAGTCACATTAAAAATTTCAAATACGCATACACCATTCTTTTTTGATAAAATTGGCAGCAAATAAAGATTAATGAGTTGCTATGTATAAACACGAATTTACCCTTGATAAGCCTTACTATCAGGAGTGCTTTGATGAGTCCGAAAAATTTGGGAAAACTAACAAACCTAAATATGCGTTAGTCGGTTTTCTAACCCTGCTCGGTTTATTGTCTATTTATGGTTTAGAGAATGGCTACCTAGGAAATTTCTTAATCATTTTGGCAGTCATTGAATGCATTTCATATTACTATCGCCGTCCTTGGTGGGTTACCAGACAGATGATCAGCAGAGCAAGTGGCTCCAATGTGATTGTTGAGATTGACGAAGAAAAAATTAAAGCAGCTAACCCATACAAATCGTTTGTATTTAATTGGCAAAACATCACCAAAGTTATAAAAACAGACAGAGGTCTACTGATCTATTCACTAAAAGGTGCACAATATTTATCTTTAAGTGCATTGGATGACGAGACGGTTGAATTTATCTTAGCGCAAAAAAAAGCCACTAATGAATAGTGGCTCCTTAAATTATTCGCTAAAAGCTGATCAGATGTTACCTGTTGCAGGACCAGACTTTTCAGCCTGAATTCGCATGTAAATCTCTTCACGGTGAACTGAAACATCTTTAGGTGCATTAACACCAATACGTACCTGGTTACCTTTAACACCTAGTACAGTTACAGTTACTTCATCACCAATCATTAGGGTTTCACCCACTCGACGAGTTAGTATTAGCATTCTATTGCTCCTGTTATTCCAAAAATTAGAAGATTCCGCGTCAATTTCATTTTAATGAAAAGTTGTCATAAAAGTAAGCAAAAAAACCAATTTACTCAATACTTTCCAATAAAAATGTGCTGTGCAATGCTCTAACAGCCAATTCTAAGTACTTTTGCGGCAGCAAAGCCGAAATTTTCATTTCGGATGTTGTCACTAAGTCAGCTCTAATATTCTCGTGAGACATTGCCGTATAGAACTGTGCGATAACTTCTACATGAGACTTCAGGCCAATGCCGATTACAGACACTTTAGCCACTTCCTTATCACACGCCAATTCAACAAAACCGAGACTTTCTTGCTGGTGTGTCAAAAGCTCAATAACTTGATGATGATCATTACTGTGCACAGTAAAAGCATAGTCTATTTTATCAAGTTGGTGATTTAATTGGCTCAACATATCTACCGCAATGCCCGCATCAGCCAATACGGTGAGTAGGCTTGCAAAGATCTGTGGTTGATTTGGTAACTGCTTAAGAGTAATTAACACCTCATCTTTACTTGCAGCCACACCTGAAACTGGGGCTTTGTTCATATCTGGCTCCTCGTAAGTAATTAATGTCCCCTTTGAGTGGCAAAAGCTCGATAGCACCCTAAGTGGTAAGCGATAGTGACCCGCCGCTTCAACCGAGCGTAAGTGTAAGACTTTCGCACCAAGACTTGCCATCTCTAACATTTCATCAAAGGTAATTTGCTCAAGGCGACGTGCGTTTGGCTCAATGCGGGGATCTGTGGTGTATACACCATCTACGTCTGTGAATATCTGACATTCAGCCGCTTTTAATGCACCCGCTAACTCTACCGCGGTTGTGTCTGTGCCACCACGACCTAGCGTTGTAATATTGCCTTCCCGATCTCGCCCCTGAAAACCTGCCACAATCACGATACGGTTGTGTTCCATTTCTTGATTTAAACGGTCGGTACAGATGGACTCAATTCTTGCTTTACCAAACATGTTATCGGTTTGAATACCAATTTGATCGGCAAGTAAGCTAATTGCAGGATGTCCACGACGAATGATGGCCATAGCCAAAAGCGACGCAGTCACTTGTTCGCCAGTAGTCACCAAAACATCAAGTTCACGGCTGCTAGGACGGCTGTCAATTTCGTGTGCGAGAGAGATTAAACGATTGGTTTCACCAGACATTGCAGAGACAACGGCAACGACTTGATGACCCTGTTGTTGGGTTTTTATGATGATATCAGCGACAGCCTCAATACGCTCAATCGAGCCTACCGAGGTGCCACCAAATTTTTGAACAATTAATGCCACGAGTTACATCGCAATTATTGCGTCTTTTCGCTCACCCATGCATTAACGCTTTGCAGCGCAGCGTCAAGGTTTTCAGGCTGTGAGCCACCTGCTTGAGCCATATCTGGACGACCGCCACCTTTACCGCCCACTTTTGCTGCCATGTGATTAACTAGTTCGCCGGCTTTTACTTTGCCAACTAAATCTTTCGTCACACCTGCAATTAGACTTACTTTATCGCCATTCGCAACACCTAGCGCGATAACACCAGAACCCATCTTGTTCTTAAGGTCATCAACCATGCCGCGAAGCGCTTTCGATTCAGTACCAGCTACATTAGCAACTAATAATTTCACGCCATTTACGTCAACGGCAGATTCAATTAATGAGGCACCAGCTGCACTTGCAAGCTTGTCGTTAAGCTGAGTAACTTGCTTTTCAAGGCCTTTAGATTTCTCAATTAGGGCTGCCACTTTTTCAAGTACGTTACTTGCGTCACCTTTCACAAGCGCTGCAATCTCGCTTAGCTGTGCTTCTTGCTCAGACACATAGTTTACCGCATCTTCACCAGTTACTGCTTCGATACGACGAACGCCTGCTGCGATACCGCCTTCAGACACAATCTTGAATAGACCTATGTCACCAGCGCGCGATACGTGTGTACCACCACACAATTCGATAGAGTAATCACCGATTGACACAACGCGTACTTCATCATCATACTTCTCACCGAATAACGCCATCGCACCTTTTGCTTTCGCTTCGTCGATGTCCATTAATTCAGTTTGTAGTGCGAAGTTCTTACGGATCTCAGCGTTCACCAAGTCTTCCACTTCACGAAGTTGTGCTTTAGTCACGCCTTCAAAATGTGAGAAGTCAAAACGTAAGCGATCTGGCATCACTAATGAGCCTTTCTGTGCTACATGCTCACCAACGACTTGACGTAACGCTTCGTGTACTAAGTGAGTCGCCGTGTGGTTCTTCTTGATGTTTTCGCGACGCTCAGCATCAATATGTGCATCGGCTTTATCATTAACACCAATGCGACCAACTACTTTACCGTGGTGTGCAAATGCATTGCCTAGTTTAGTCGTGTCAGTAACAACAAACTCGCCACCCGCCACTTTCAATGAACCGGTATCACCAACCTGACCACCAGACTCTGCATAGAATGGTGTACGGTCTAATACAACAATGCCTTCTT
Source organism: Pseudoalteromonas sp. BZB3 (assembly GCF_040104455.1). Taxonomy (NCBI): domain Bacteria; kingdom Pseudomonadati; phylum Pseudomonadota; class Gammaproteobacteria; order Alteromonadales; family Pseudoalteromonadaceae; genus Pseudoalteromonas; species Pseudoalteromonas sp. BZB3. The sequence continues at coordinate 121,497 of NZ_JBECOS010000018.1, forward strand.
GACCATCTTCTAGTACATTAACAGCTTCACCTTGGCTGAATAGTTCAACCACAGTACCGCTGTAGTGAGTTGCATCGTACCCTTTGAAGTCAGTCGACTTTTCAGACTTAAGCTGCTCATTGTAATCAGCACCAAACTTACCCGCTTGCTGAGCTTTCTTACGCTGAACTTCCATACACTCTTGGAAGCCTCGCTCGTCGATTGTCAAGAAACGCTCACGCGCAACATCGGCAGTTAAGTCAGCAGGAAAACCATAAGTGTCGTAAAGTTTGAATACTACGTCACCTGGGATCACATCACCTTTAAGGTCTGCTAGGTTTTCTTCAAGAATCGCCAAACCGCGGTCTAGTGTTTTACCGAACTGCTCTTCTTCAATACGTAGCACTTTTTCGATGATCTCTTGTTGCTTAGCAAGCTCTGGATACGCTTCACCCATTTCTTGAACAAGTGCTGCAACAAGCTTAAAGAAGAATGCGCCTTCTGCGCCTAGCTTGTTACCGTGGCGAACCGCACGACGAATGATACGACGCAGAACATAACCACGACCTTCGTTTGATGGCATCACCCCATCGGCAACTAAGAACGCACAAGAACGAATGTGATCGGCAACCACGCGAAGTGACTTATCTTCTAAGTCTTGCGCATTAGTTACTGCCGCAGCGGCTTTGATTAGGTTTTGGAATAAGTCGATTTCATAGTTTGAGTGAACACCTTGCAAAATTGCAGCGATACGCTCAAGACCCATACCTGTATCAACTGACTGCTTAGGTAGTGGTTCCATTGTGCCGTCAGCGTGACGGTTGTATTGCATGAATACTAGGTTCCAGATTTCGATGAAACGGTCACCATCTTCTTCAGGAGAACCCGGAGGACCACCCCAAATGTGCTCACCGTGATCATAGAAAATTTCAGAACATGGACCACAAGGACCTGTATCACCCATAGACCAGAAGTTATCAGACGTATCGATTTTGATGATACGGTCTTCAGGCACGCCCACTTCTTTTGCCCAAATGTCGAACGCTTCATCATCAGTGTGATAAACCGTTACCATCAACTTTTCTTTTGGTAACTGAACAACTTCTGTTAAGAACTGCCATGCAAACTTAATGGCGTCTTGCTTAAAGTAGTCACCGAAACTGAAGTTACCAAGCATTTCAAAGAAAGTATGGTGACGTGCAGTGTAACCTACATTTTCAAGGTCATTGTGCTTACCACCAGCACGAACACAACGCTGTGAGCTCGTCGCTCGCGTGTAAGGGCGCTTTTCGCCACCTAAAAATACGTCTTTAAATTGCACCATACCCGCATTAGTGAAAAGTAACGTTGCATCGTTACCCGGCACTAGTGAGCTTGAAGGTACAACTTGGTGTTGCTGTGTGGCAAAGTAATCTAAAAACGATTGCCTTAACTGTGCGGTAGTCATTTGCTGCATTTGATCAGTCACCTATTGTTGCTTGCATTGCAAAATTAATTTCTTCATAGCCAAATCCACGGTACATCATGTATCTCACCCGTTTGGCTTTTTCTTTATAATCGAGTTGTTTATCGCCTAAGCCATATTTTCTTTGGTAGGTCTCTAACGCTAATTCAAACCAATCTATTTCTTGTTCTTCGATTAGCGTCATCAATTGGGCCCGATCAACCCCTTTATTTGTCGCTTCGGCCAAAACACGCTTTTGACCTAAGCCTTTATTTGTTTGTCTGCGTAAAAAGCTCTCGCAGTAGCGCTTTTCATCAATATACCCTAAGGACTCACACCAGCTTAACAGCTGCTCTATGTAGTCTTCACTCGCATCTTTCATTCTCAGTTTTTGTGCGAGTTCTTTTTTTGAGTATTCTTGACGGCCTAACAGCCACAACACGTAGTTTTTTAGCTTTTGCTTTGTTTGCTCATCCATTAAGCGTCAAATCGACCTGTGTTGATTGCGCTTGATTGCGACGCTTGTTTTTCGCCCTGCCCGTTATTGTCACTGGTATCATCAGCAGGAAATATCGCCTGATATGAACAGAAAAAGCCAATATAAGCCACTGGCATGATAACCAGTAAAGGCACTAAACTTAATGGCATTGCTGCCAGTATTAATACACCGATCACCAAGCTAAATACAATAAGCGGTGCCATATTCGCTTGAAACACTTTTAATGATTGGCCAAGCGCATTGAAAATACGGTTTTCACCTTTGAAAAAGACCAAAGGTAGCGCAAAGGCAAACGCCATTAAATTCACAGCATGGGCTAATAAAAATACGCCAAGGTTGCCAATCGACAAGGTACTCATCACTTCAGCCAGTAATTGCTCATGATTATGGTTTTCTGCTGCCTGCTGCATCAGCGCGAAAGTTTCAGAAAATAAACTGTCAGCTAATAATGTCAGTAAAATCACTGCGCCCATTTGATATAAGCCAAGCCTAAATAAGTTTAAGCGACGGCCTTTGATCGAAAACGGTTTAAGTATATCGGCAAGACTGATGGTTTTACCTTGCTGCTTGCTAATGACGGCCAAATAAAAGCCGATCGTTAGAAAAGGCGCCGTAAATGCTGCAACTAATTGCAATGGAGGAAGCACCAAGGGGATCAATGCAACAACAATCATAAAAATGTACATAAACATAAAAGTCATCGGCTGGGTTTTAAAGATATTCCAACCTTGCTTTAACCACTGCAAACCCGCAGAAGCACTAAAAACATTTATCTTTGAAGACATAAAGACCTAAAAATAATCAAAACACTGGAATTATACCTATCAAAACACAAAATGCGACCATAGTAGGTCGCATTGTGCTCTCGGATACAAAAGAGGATGAAAAAGCTACTTTTTCTCAGGTACTTTTTCCATATCTAACATGTGTGAACCATGCTTCACTTTCGCTTCTAAATAATGACGATTACCGTCTTTAATGTGTGCGTGAGTGCCTACAACCTTATCAACTTCAATGCCTGCATTTTTTAACGCATTTAGTTTACGAGGGTTATTCGTCATAAGTTTAACGTGGTTTAAGCCCATCGCCTGAAGCATCAAAACAGCGTCTGAGAAATCACGCAAGTCGTCATCAAAACCCAAGTGGTTATTCGCTTCGTAGGTATTCATACCTTGCGACTGTAGAACATACGCATCGATTTTGTTGTAAAGGCCAATGCCACGACCTTCTTGGCGTAAGTATAAAATGATGCCACCCTGCTCATGCATGGTTTCGATACATTCATTTAACTGTTCACCACAATCACAACGTGAAGAATGGAATACATCTCCCGTTAAACACTCTGAGTGCATACGAATAAGAGGTACCTCATTCTTATCAGCTTCATTAAAGATCAAAGCAACATGCTCTTCACCATCTTTTAAACCATGAAACGATACAATTTCTGCAGGAATATGACTGTGCTGTCCTACATTCAGCTTCACTCTCGCTCTTACTTCTGCCACGACTTTTGCGAACCTAATAATTTAAAAATGTTATACTATCACACTTTGATAGCTTGAAATTTAGGAGCCCATTAAAACTTAGCTAAAATGCGCTCGTCGTATTTAGTAATATCCAATTCAACTTGATATTCACGCGCCAATGAATCTAATTCAGCTTGCCACATACTCAAATCTTCCATCGTGATGGTGTTGTCATCTAGCGTCCAAAGTTGCTTAGACCCAGAATAACTAAACTGCATAGCTAACATCGCATCAATATCGCCCTCTTTGGCGGCTTTTTTAATAGCCATCATCTTACGAGTGATGCGATTAAGTGCTTGCTTTAAATCCCACACATACGCAACTTCATACATAAATGGGTGCGACTTAACCTTTTTTAAAGTCAAACCTATAACAATTGAAGTCACAACCACGCCCAGTAAATTCCAATGAAAGTGACTACCATCAGGATCAGGGAACAATAAAATCAGCAGTTGTGCTATACCTAAACTGCCCACGGTGAGCGCTGCAATGCAGGCAAAAATCACTTTATTCAGATGTTTTCTATAACGCGTTTTATCAATCTCTTGTAACTGCATATCACTTCCTCGGCAAACCTATACGTATTGTACTGTGGAACGGTTGATAAAAAAATTTAAAATTTTTTCACCCCTTTTTTCTTGCTGTGTCGTTTTAGGGATAAGCAAACAAAAAAGAGGCGCTTATTATGATGACTTACACCATGCCAACTCCGGCTCAAACCATGACTAAAGTATCTGCATCTATTGTAATCGGTGCCATAGTGACCTTGGCTGCATTTGCCTTTATGGATTATTTGATCAGCAGTGAAGAAAGAGCCCCTGTTGAAGTTAAAACCCCCTTTGAATTAGAGATCATGCAAGACAGACCTGACTCTGAGGTACAAACTAAAACAAGGCCTTTACCGCCACCGCCACAACCTAAAGCACAGCCGCCAAGACCACAAACATCGGTACCGTCTGAGGTAGCTGGACCACAAATTGGTATAGGCGGCCCAGTGATAGAATTAGATCGCACGCCAATCAACACGCAAATATTTGCACCACAAGATGGCGATGCGACCCCGATTGTTAGGGTGGACCCTAAATACCCTGCCACTGCTGCTCGTGATGGCAAAGAGGGCTGGGTTGAAATGGCATTTTCAATCGATAAAGCAGGCAATGTAATTGATGCACAAGTTATTAATGCTGAGCCAAAGCGTATTTTTAATCGAGAAGCATTAAGAGCACTAAAAGGCTGGAAGTACCGTCCTAAAATGGAAAACGGTCAGGCGATAGTGCAAACAGGTTTACAAGTTGTGTTAGAGTTCAAATTGCAGCAGTAAGCGAAATACCCATCCTCAATAATTCTTTATTAAGAGGGTTGGTATAAGTTAAGTTGATTGGCTTGTCAGCGAGATAAGCCAATCAATAGGGAAAAGAACAATCGGGAAAGTGCCTATGCTGATAGCATTAAAGACATGGTTACATAAGGTTTCAACCAGCAGAGATCCACTAGAGGCGTATAAACAGACTGGCGAAGATATCTATATAGAGATTTTAATCAATACCTATAGCCAAGACCTGTTTCACTTTTTGAGTGGACAAAGCGATCGTGAACTGGCAAAAGATATTTGCCAAAAAACGTGGCTCACCGTTGTAGAAAAAAGCCATCTATACCGTGATCAGCAAACACCAAAAGCATGGCTATTCTCAATCGCTCGCAATGCTCTACTAGACGAATTTAAGAAACAGAACCGTCTATCTTCACTCGATGAGCAACACCATGAAGCTGTGAGTAACGAAACTGAAGCGGATGAAAAAAACGCACTCTATGATGCACTCCTCACTCTGCCGTTTTTGCAAAGAGAAGCGCTCAGTCTGCAATTAGAAGGCTTCAGCTTACAAGAAATTGCAACGATCACACACAGCGAAGTAGAAACCATAAAAACCAGATTACGCTACGCCAAACAAGCTTTAAAACAGCGTTTAGGAGACTCCCATGGCGAATGATGATGATTTTGATAAGACCTTGAAACAAGCTTACCAACAACTTAAGCAACAGCAGGGTTTAACGAAACAAGACCTTGAGCAGATGAAGGCCAAATGTCGCCAGCCAAAACAAAACAAATTTTGGCAACAAGCACAATGGGCAATGGCTTGTGCTGGTTTGCTATTTTTAGGTGCGTTATGGATACAACCTGAAAGTGAAAGTACCCAGGTGTACGCGCTTGACTTGACCCAGTATGAACATATAGAGCACCACAGCAAAGAAGGTGGTCAATATAAAGTCCAAGTCACTCGAAATCACACATTGCAAAGCCCTGAAAGCATACAAGCAAAGCATTCAGAATTACTCGCACAAGCGCGTTCATTCCATGGCCGTATCATTGATAACAACTCGGAGTTTTTACTAATAGCGGACTGTAAAGAAAACACTTTGCTAGAGATTGAAAAGTCATTGGTGAGAGATTTATCAGATCTCAACCTTGAAGGGCAACTTCGTCAAGGTGAACTGTTAGCCCTTACTAGCAATAAAAAAGGGCTGTTAGTAAACTTAACAACCCTTAATCAAAACCAAGGCATTTATAGCTGCCCTTAGTTCATATTGCTTAAATCATGATAAGGCTTGCTACAAAAAAACTTAACAATGCGAGTAACCCACCTACAAGCGCATAAGGTAATTGTGTTTTAACATGCGTCAATAAGTCACATCCTGATGCCAGTGCTGAAACCGCACTGGTGTCTGAGATTGGCGAGCAGTGATCACCAAAAATACCACCACTTAAAATCGCTCCGACCACCAGTGGTGCAGGCAAGCCTAATGCTTGAATGAGCGGTACACCAATTGGAATTAGAATAGCGAATGTGCCCCAAGACGTCCCCGTAGTGAATGAACTTACCGCGCCAGTCAAAAATAGAACTGGCACAATCAAATAGATAGGTAAGTATTCACCAACCAATGAAGCAACGAATTGTCCTGTACCTAGTTCTTTTAAACTCGCGCCTAAGGTCAAAGACAACAAAACAATGCTGACTAGCGGTAATAGCTCACCCATGCCTTTGAAGCCAATATCAACAAGCTGATGATGGGTAAACTGCTTGTGCGCAATTAACTGTAAATAGGCAACCATAGAGGCTAAAACCGTTGCATAAAGTACCGACTTAGAACCACTACCACTGGCGAGTTCGCCATTGCCGGTCCAAAACATAAAACCAACCATGCTGACAATTAAAGTGAGCAAAGGGATTAACATAAAACGTGCTTTACTCGCAGCAGGACCCGCATCGATTTCTAAATTTTGTTTTTCAAGTTGCTGCTCAGCTTCTTTCATTGGGCCGTGCACTTTATCGAATACAATGGTGTAAAGCACAATTAATAACGCAATAATGGCGTAAAAGTTAAAGGCCACAGAGCTCCAAAGAATGCTCACAGCCGACTGCTCAAGCTCATAGTTACTTAACAGTCCGAGTACATAAGCACCCCACCCGTTCAATAATATCAGGATGCATACAGGCGCACTGGTACTATCTATGATGTAGGCCAAACGCGCTCGACTCATTTTAAATTTATCGAACAAACCTCGTGAAACAATACCTGACGTCAACACACTCATATTTGATTCGATAAATACCGAAGTGCCAGTAAACATGGTAAGTAACCCAACTTGCCGTTTGCTTTTGGCAACCCCTAGATTCATCAATTTATTGACCGTCGCAGCGACACCACCCGATTCACGGATATAGGCCAATAGTGCGCCAATCACAATACTAAATATAAGAATTCGGCTATTTCCTGCTGACGTTACCACAGAAATGACACGTTCAACACTGTTAACAAAAGTAAGTAACCCAGACTGCCCTTGCGTATATAGCAATAAAAACTCTGAGCTTATTACCGCTAATAACAAAGCCATAATGACTTCTTTACGCCAAAACACCACCAATATAGCTATCAGCGGCGGTAAAATTGAATACCAAGACATAAATTTCCTTAAGTGCGGTTTATTATTTTCTATAAATTACTGTAATGAAGTGTAATTCGCTATGCACGATTAAACGAGTAAGCTTAAAGAGTAATATTTGAAAAACCAAGCTTTTGCGTTTTAAGAAAAAACACGTATGTGACACTTTCACCAAAAGTGGTACACTATATCGAAAATAACAACAATAAACGTACTACCTTTTTTGAGATAAACCCCTATAATAGGTACAACGTTATCCAAGAAGTAAACATCATGTCATCATTTTCGAAAATTAAAGCCTTATTGCCTCAGCTTTCTACCAGCGAAGCCAAGCTAGCAAATTTTGTTCTAGACAACGCACAGCAGATCAGAACACTATCATCTATCGAGCTTGCTCAAGCTGCAGGCGTGAGCCAATCAAGTGTCATCAAGTTTTCGCAAAAACTAGGCTATAAGGGCTTTCCTGCCTTTAAACTGGCTATCGTCGATGACCTAAACTTACAAAGCTTAAAACAGCTTAATACGAATGAGCGACTACCTACCAACAGCGACGATCCTATTGCTGATTTGGCAGCTAAACTGATCCAACATCAAACCACAGTGTTAGAAGAAACATTACAATTAAACCACAGTGAAGATCTTAATCAGGTTATTGCAAAAATTAAAAGTGCACGCAAAATTTTGATTTGTGGTATTGGTAGTAGCAATCTAGTAGCAAATGACTTTGCTCTGAAACTACAACAAATTGGCTTACCGGCGCTATCACAAGTGGATGAGATCAGTGCATCGGCTTATTTAGCAACCATGCATAAAGACGACTTGTTTATTGCGATTAGCACATCTGGCGACAGTAAGAGTATCGTGACATTAGCAGAGCAAGCTGCAAAGAATGAATGCTGTGTAGTCTCAATCTCTAAATACGGAAACAATGCATTAACTGAGCAAGCTGAATTAAACTTGTTTACTGCTTTCGAAAAAGAACCTGTAGAACATGCCGGTATTCTCACTCGTACCGCAAGCACATTGATCACCGATGTGTTATTTTTGGGCTTAACCCAGTCTCACAGTCGTTGGCAAAAGCGTGCTAGCCTTGCCACAGACAATATGCGTTCAATTCGTCACAACTAACGCTCATAAATCAAATAAGGTTGGCGGCGCAACTTAAAGTGTTTAAGTTTAGGCTGCCAGCTTTTTTCAATCTCAGTTAAAGACTGCCCTGACTGTATCGCTTTTCTTAATTTATCAGTGCCAGCCAGCTTATCCATAAACTTTGGATATTTAAAAAACACCTTATTTTCTGCCTTAAATTTATTGTAAGCGTCCACAAACCAAACTAAATCAAATTCTGTGCCTTGATGAGCTCTTAGGTCTTGACCATAAGCAACAGTGTCTTTCAGTTTTGGGTTTAGCGCAGCACCCGGTGTAGAAACGGGCGTAAATTCAAATTTACCCAGCTTCACTTCATTGTGGCCGAATACTTGAAATGGAAAATCGGTACCACGACCAACTGATACTGGTGTCGCTTCAAAGAAGCACAATGAGGGGTAAAGCGCTATAGATTGACTATTCGGCAAATTCGGACTTGGCTTAATGGGTAACTCAAACGGCTCCGATAAGTCGTAATCAGATACTGCAACCACGGTTAATTCAGGTTGATTTTCAGTGTTTAGCCATCCCTCTCCCACTATCATCTTTGCCAGCTCTCCTACTGTCATGCCGTGCAATACTGGAATTGGGTGCATACCAACAAATGATTGAAACTCAGGCTCTAAAACTGGCCCATCAATTAAGTTTATGTTCGGGTTAGGTCTATCTAGCACGATGACCTTTTTACCGGCTTCAGCGGCAGCCTCAAGTACATAATGCATGGTGCTAATATAAGTGTAAAAGCGAACGCCCACATCTTGAATATCAAAAATAATGACATCCACATCAGCCAAGTCAGTTAACTTTGGTTTTTTCGATTTTCCATATAAAGAAATAATGGGTAAACCCGTTTTACCGTCTATTTGGTCATTGATCTTTGCACCTGCATCCTGCTTTCCTCGAAAGCCATGCTCCGGAGAAAATACTTTTTTTACGTCAATTCGCTTCTCTAATAGCACATCAAGCAAGTGCTGCTCTTTTACCTGTGCTGATTGATTAACAACTAAGGCAACGCGTTTGTCTTTCATTAATGGTAAATATGTTTGCACTTGCTCAGCACCAACTTCTAGTGCTTTTAATAAAGGACTGAATAACAATATGAAGATCAATAATAGCTTGGCTTTCACAACAAAACCCTTTCAGACATAATATGTGCATCATATCAATTTGCGCTAAAAAACAATGAAAAAACCGACTATTACCATACATTACTGTGTTTTATGCCAATGGCTTCTGCGAAGCGGGTGGCTTGCCCAAGAATTACTCTCAACTTTTAGTGATGATTTACAGCAAGTCGCTATTGCACCAGCTTCTAAGGGTGTGTTTGAAATTTCCTACAATGACGAGTTAATTTGGTGTAGAAAACAAGATGGCGGTTTTCCTGAGGCAAAAGAGCTAAAACGCCGTGTCAGAGACAAACTCGACCCAAGAAGAGACTTAGGACATATAGATAAATAGCATGGCTTAAACTCAGCCTAATTAAGTCATCTTTCTGTGTATTTGGCTCATCACTGTGCCCAGCTCAACCATATTACTAATTGCATCTATGGGCATAGGCTTGGCAAAACAATACCCTTGGAGTTGGGAACAGCCCGCATCTGCTAATCGCTTGGCTTGCCCGCAATACTCAACACCTTCAGCAACGGTACTTACCCCTAAACTTTTCGCCATATTGATGATCACCACAGCTAAGTCATCTTCTTCTCTGTCATAGTTTAAGTCATCAACAAATTTTTTATCTATTTTTAGCGTGTTAAACTTCAAATGCTTAAGGTAAGTTAAACTCGAATAACCCGTGCCAAAATCGTCGATAGCGACACTAAAGCCCTTTTCTTGTAGAACCTCTAAAGACTGTCGCATCTCATCTAAGTTCGCAATCAGCGATGTTTCTGTGATTTCAAGCTCAATATTTTTAGGAGAAATTTGATAGCGATCCAGTAAGGATTCAAATTCATTCAGAAAGCTTTCATCTAACAACTGGTCAGCGGTTAAATTTACACTGAGCTGTAAATTTACTGAAGTAGTGATCCAACGTACCAAAGACGTCATAGATTTTTCTAATAACTGCAACGTGACTTTATTCATCAACCCCGCTTCTTCAGCAACAGCAATAAATTCATGGGGCCCCTTTAACTTTTCCTGAGTTTGCCAGCGAGCGAGCATTTCAAGCTTCTCCAGTGCAAAACTCTTCGCATTGACGATAGCCTGAAAGTAAGGCTCGAACTGACCATGCTTGAGACCCTGAACCAACTCAGCTTCTCGTTCTATGCGTTGCTCGACCTCTTTGTCTAGTTGGGAGTTGTAAAACTGATAATTACTTTTATTGACTTTTTTAGCTCTGTACATGGCCGTATCAGCATGCTTCATCAACATTTCAGAGTTAGTACCATCATCAGGATAAACAGCAATCCCAGCACTCAAGGTCACATTCAGTTGAATACCTTTTAACTCGTACTCCCCGCTACAAGTCAGCAGCACTTTCTCAATCACAGTATGGATATGCGCGCGCTCTTTAATGCTGTCGACTAAAATAACAAATTCATCGCCGCCCATACGCGCCACAGTATCGCAACTTCTTAGACCTCTGTTTAGCCGATGCGCAACCTCTTGTAACAGCAAGTCACCAGCATCATGACCTAAAGAGTCATTAATATTTTTGAATTTATCAAGATCAATAAAAACAACCGCAAAGGCATGTTGATTTCTATCTGCTCGTTTACAAGCTTGCGCCAACCTATCTTGTAATAACAAGCGATTGGGTAAGCCTGTTAAAGCATCATGATGAGCCAGATGATTCATTTTTCGAGTCATCATTCGAGACTCTGTGACATCTTGAAACACCATGACAGAGCCAATAATTTCACCTGATTTACTATAAATTGGTGAGATAGAGTCTTGAATAGCAAACACCAAGCCCAAGTGATTCTTAATACAAGTGAGCTCAGGCAACCCTAAGGTCGCACGCTGTCTCATACAATCATCAGTAACCCGCTCTATTGGCTCAAGTGTATCTTCGTGGAATAAAGGCATCACTTCAGAAAATTGCTTGCCCTTTACTTCTTTAGTTAGTTTCGCTAAAACCGCTTCAGCAACGGGGTTCATATAGGTAATTCGACTGGCTTTGTCGGTACAGATAACACCATCACCGATAGAGCTTAAGGTGACTTCTAACAGCTCCTTTTCTTCAGACAGCGCTTGAGTTAGCATCAACTTGTCAGAGATGTCCTGAAATGAAATGATTGTTTGCGTATGTGTGTCTTTATCATCTACCACGTCTGCAAATAGGCTTAATGACAATTTTCTTTGTGAGAAGGTCGTTAGTTTTACTTCTGGTAAATAAAAATGTGACTGCCCTTGTACCCCACATTTAAGTAAATCACTGGCATTTTCTTCGCTCAGATACTCGCTCAGATAACGCCCTTGTAAGTCTTCGAAATCACATTGCATGGCATCTAAAAATCCCTTGCTTGCATGAACAATTTGCCCTTGTTCATCAATGGTGACTAACATTACCTGACTGTACTCGAAACTATGCTGAAAACGCGCATGCTCCAATAAGACAGTTAACAAAAAGAAAGATGTACACACTGCAAGAAGCAATTCAACACTGCCATTTATACCTAAAGGCGAGATTTGCTGGGCGTGTTCCGATAGAACTATCATCGAAGAAAACAGCATCGCCAACACCACATTTAGCGAAGCAAACTGTTTGCCGTTTAACAGCAAACGACTTGCAATAAAGAGCAGCAAATTAACCAAGAAAAAACTACTTAAAGAAAATAAGGCTATCGGCATTGTCGCTAAACATACTACACATGCTAGCAGCCAAGACCTAGAAAATACTTGGCCCTCTTGCTCTTCATCATGAGACAAAATATGTGAAGCAAATAGCAATATTGAGAAGGCTTGTAGTAAATGTTCTACCTCTGATTCCATACCGATAAAATAAGCGCTTCCCTTAGATAAAGCTAACGCTACACTGACAAACGACACCACACCAATAAGGTATGCAAGCGCAAGCCGCTTTAGTCCAACACTCTTTATTTTATAGTGGCGAATTTTTCCAGCTAGGAAATAAACCTGTCCCACGATCAAGAGATGAAATGCCACATTAACAATGAGTGACTGAGGCAGAGAAAATAGCCACATGCTAACGCTAAGCAAAGTCGCTAATGCTGGAAAAATAAAACGGTTTAAGCCTTGCCAAAAACGATGAGCAATTAACAAGCAAACAACATCTGCCAAGATGATTAAGCTTGGAGAGGTAGGATCAGCTAGAGCAAAGGTTTCACCCAATAAAGCTGAACTAAAATAAACAATAAACACAATAAGAACTGTTAATACCATGTTGTTGCGATGCATCCATTCTTCCCAAATCAACATTGACCAACTTTAAGTGTTTATGATGAAGCTCAAATAATCAAGGTAACTTAGCAACTATAATAAAATCTAGAAACTTCTGAGTTTATTATCTATGCTCAATAAAAATATTCATCAGAGCGAAATAATGCTTAAAGCTGCTCAATCAACTGATGCTGTTGGGAATTTTATCCGGGTTGCCAATATCATTGCCAACTTAGATATCATCTTGACAGAGGCAAAAAACCTATCACTTACCGCTAAGAATGCGCGCGTTGTTGCGCTACGAGCTGGCGACTCGGCCTTTGGTTTTAAGCCCATTACCAATTTTATTGATGAGTTTTCAGATCAAACCATCAAAACGACTGCCGAGATCTCTACCTTATCTAATCAGCTTTTTACCTTGGCGCTTGCCGTGGTGCGATGCAGTAACTTCATAAACCATATTCAAAAAGCAAAGAGCGCCTCTAGCGATAAAACCTTAGACTCACTGCTCTCAACTGGCTGTGATGACCTTATGGTTAAGTCTAAAGCCCTAGAGCACGCAATTTTTAATTTAGAAAGCTACTTTGAAGACATACAAAAACAAATGCGAAGTGCCGAATACATTGCTGTTACGAGCCGTGTAGAAGCCTCAAATGCAGGAGATTTCAGTGAAAGCCTGCAAGGGGTTTCTGACTTTATAGCCAGTGCTGCCAAAAGAATTAAAACAGCTGTGACTGACAACCTCAGTGAAATTTCAAAATTAAGAGGAGTGATGCGTTGAAATCAACCGAACTATACTCAAGTGCGAGTCACACATGGATAGTCATGGGGCGAGATGAGAGCAAACCAGAAAAAATCATCGATACCAACCAATATCTAATAAAAAGCGCGCAAGAAGCCATCATTCTTGATCCCGGCGGCGTAGAACTTTTTTCTCCTATGTTGGCGAGCATTCTCAAGCATGTTGACCTTGAGCACGTCACCACCTTGTTTGCCTCTCACCAAGATCCTGACATTATCTCGTCACTTGGGCTTTGGGATAAAACCATTCCCAATGCCAAGCTTCATGCCCCTTGGTTATGGGAAGGCTTTATACGCCACTTTGGTATGGAAAATATTGAATACGTGCCAATTAAAGATGAAGGCGGCGAAGTCAGAGTTGGCTCTGCAACATTAAAATTTGTGCCTGCTCACTACTTGCATTCATCAGGTAACTTTAACGTTTATGACCCGCAATCAAAAATACTGATGAGCGGTGATATTGGCGCCTCTTTAGAGCATGGGGAAGTTCCTATGTTTGTTGAAGATTTTGCTGCACATGTAAAGCATATGGAGTACTTTCACCGTCGATGGATGCCATCGAATAGCGCCAAAAACAATTGGATTGCGCGAGTAAAAGAACTCGATATCGAAATGATGGCACCGCAACATGGTCGCATTTTTAAGGGTGAAGCTGTACAAGAGTTTTTGGAGTGGTTTGCCAAATTAGATGTGGGTATCGCTTCTTAGAAGCTCAGTCATACAACACATTAAAGAATATAAAACCCAAACATCAAGTTTGGGTTTTATTTTTGGGACAATTAATCGAATCGTGAATGAATGGTTTAGTTACTTATCAGACCAAATTGCCAGCTCATTACCACTGGGCTCTAAAAAGTGAAAACGTCGCCCACCGGGAAAAGCAAAAATATCTTGGCAAATTGTCCCGCCCGCCTTTTGCACTTCCTCCAAGCTGCGCTCTAGGTCTTCACTGTATATTACCACCAGTGCACTACCAGAATTAACATTCGCCATCTTGTCAGCTTGATAGAAACCGCCCTCTAAACCTGAACCACTAAAAGCAATATATTCAGGACCATAAGGGGTAAAATCCCAACCAAAGGCACGATGAAAAAACGCCTCGGTACTACCTAAATCCTTTGCCGCAAACTCAACGTAATTAATAGCATGATGTTCCATCTTTCAATTCCTTTAATAAATCAAGTAACTTACTGCTTAAGCCAATGAACGTAGCAGTTTTTGGGTATTCTGACGCATGGTTTTTGCCACCATAAAATAACCGATGAATGCCACAAAGCTCGCACCAGCTAACGGTCCTAAAATCCAAATATAAGGGTGTAAACGGCCATCGACACCAAATAGTTGCTGCTGAATAACTAGCAAAGCAATATCGCTCACCAGAGCGGCAACCACGCCAGCTATCGCACCGAGTAATAAAAACTCATACAGTGTTGCAAGTTTAATTAAACTGCCTTTAGCCCCTAAGGTTCTTAATATCACGACTTCTTGCATACGCTCAGCAAGACTTGCTTGGACTTGAGAGATAAGCACAAGCGCGCCACTAAACAATACAATCATAAGCACAAAGCCAATCGCTAATGACACTTGAGATATCATCGATTGTGCCTGTTGAATACGATTTTTAATATCAATCATGCTGATTGTTGGGTACTGCTGTAATAACTTGCTAATACCTTTGGTATGTTGCATTTCAAGCTTCGCAGCACTGAAGTAAGTGACCGGTATTTTACCAGCAAAATTAGGACTTAAGATCATCACAAAGTTTGGTTTTAGCGTGCCCCAATCTACAGTTCTGAAACTGGTTACCGTTGCCGTGAATTTTTGTTCATTAATTAAAAACTCAATTTCATCACCCAGTTTTAAATCAAGACGCTCTTTCCAGCCATCGAATACAGAGACTTCTAAGCGCTCTGAGTCGCTAAACCACTCGCCCTCTACGATTTCATTACCTTCAGGCACTTCGTCTAACCACGTTAAGTTAGGCTCACGGTTAACCCCTTGACGGGCATTATCGTCTTGCTCTTCACCTTCTTGCTTAGACACACGACGTGCAAACTCTTCACCATTCACCGCGTTTACACGCGCATTAAATACTGGGAAAAACGCTTCATGCGTGATTTGATTTTCATCGAAGTATTGCTTAATCGGCGAGATCTCGTCTTCGGCAATGTTAATTAAGAACATATTTGGCGCATCTTCCGGCACCTGCATTTGCCAATCTGAGATCATGTCGTTTTTCAGTACCACTAAAAACAGCATCAGCTTGATAGCAAGTGCAAAGGTGATCAACTGCACCGCATTGGTGTTGGCACGTTTTTGCAGTGTTGCAATTGCAAGCGACCAGCTAGAACCTGGACGAAGACCGAGTTTACGACCTGCTGCGAAAATTAGGCGAGAAATACCAAACAGCACGCCAATAACCAGTAAGGTAGATGCAAACAGCACCAGTGTTGTGATGATTTGACCGCTGAACAGCCACATTAGGACAAAAATAGTCAAAATCGACACACCAATATGCACTTTACTCAACGCAAGGCTATCGCCTAAATTACGACGTAAAACACGCAGTGGCGGAATATCGAATAAGTCTAATAACGGCTTTAACGAGAACATCAGAGCACATACAAGACCTATGAATACCGCTAATAACCAAGGCTTAGCCCCTGCTTCTGGCAATGTGGTGTCCATAAAATTGGCCAGATAATCTGCAGCAACACTTTGCAGCACAGAGCCAATAACCAGACCGATTACAATTGAAAATAACGTCACCAAAGTTAAGTGAGTAAGAAAGATTTTGCGCACTGTTGCGCGGCTACCACCTAAGGTTTTCATCATCGCCACAGGGTCGTATTGGCGCTCACAATAACGCTTGGCTGAAACCGCCATAGCCACTGCCGCCAACATAATCCCAAATAAACCAGCCAATAATAAGAAGCGCTCGGCACGGGCTAAATTCTCGCCAAGTGGCGATTGCCTATCTTTGATCCCTTGCCAGCTTTGATTCGGTTTTAGTTGCGGTTTTAACCAGGCATAGTAATCAGTTAAAGCTTGCTCAGAGCCCGAAAATAATAAGCGGTGGAATACACGACTGCCCGGCTGTACCGCTTGCGTTCTTTCGATATCAACATAGTTCAGCAAGACGCGCTTGTTACCCGCCAAAGAAAACAAAGGCGCATCAGGTTCACTCATGAGCACTTTAGCCACGGTAAATTCACCTGCACCAAGCTCAACAGTATCACCCACTTTTAAGCCCATGCTGTAAAACAAGCCTTCACTTAGCCATAAAGTGCCCGGCTCTGGTGCGCCGCGAATTGGGTAACTTTGACCTTCCAGATTATCTTTTAACTCGACTTGGCCTTTTAGTGGGTAAGCACTAGATACTGCTTTTACAGAGCCAAGCACCAGCTCGTCATTAGCAAACAACATAGAATCGAAAAACAGCATTTCTGCTGTTTCTAAGCCAAACTCTTCTGCGGTTTTTTGTACGATTGGTTCAAACTCATGGTTACTTGAAAGACGGCGATCAGCAGCAATAAAATCTGCGGTTTTTTGCTCTATGTTTAAGCCGATACGCTCCGTCACCGATGCCAAACTAAATACTGTCAGCACTGCAAGCGCAATCGCCGCAAAAATAATGCTCAGTTCACCGCGTCGAAATTCTCGAGAGAATAACTTAAACGCTAATTTAACCCACATTCGCAGTCACTCCTTCTCGAATTTGCTCCAACATACCGCCTTCGATATGAATGATACGATCACACTGCTGAGCCAATTGCTCATCATGGGTGACAAGAATAAGCGTTGTACCATTTTGTTTATTTAAATCGAACAAGAGGTTTTCAATAATATGACCGTTCTTAGTATCTAAATTAGCCGATGGCTCATCTGCAAAGAGAATTTTCGGGGTACCAATAAAGGCTCTTGCGATGGCGACACGCTGTTGCTCACCACCAGACAACTGCGATGGATAATGGCCTAGACGGTGCTCTAACCCTACTTTTTTAAGTAATTCGACGGCTTGCTCTTTGGCACTGTGATCGCCTGCAAGCTCAGCCGGTAGCATCACATTTTCAAGCGCCGTTAAGCTCTGTACTAGCATGAAAGATTGAAATACAAAGCCGACTTTTTCGGCGCGGATCCTTGCTCGCTGCTCTTCGTCTAGCTTACTTAATGCTTCACCGTCCAAATGCACATCACCGCTACTGGCAACATCAAGACCGGCCAACAAACTGAGTAAGGTAGACTTACCGGAACCCGACGCGCCGACAATCGCAACTGACTCACCGGGCTTGACAGCAAAATTGATATCACTAAGGATAGTAAGCTCACCTTCAAGGGTGTTTACGCGTTTGCTGAGTCCCTCGACATTTATAATATTCAACTGAGAAAGTACCGACATGTTAAGAGAATTCCTTAAGTTAGCTGTATTTCTTGCATTTTTACTCATTTCTTCTACGAGTTTTGCAAAAGACAAGATCATGATCATTGGAGATAGCTTAAGCGCTGGCTATGGGCTTGAACAAGAGCAAGCATGGGTTTATTTGTTACAAAATAAATATAAACAAGAACAAAGCGATATCGAAATCATCAACACCGCCATTAGCGGCCAAACAACCGACAATGCAATTTTAAAAATTGATGCATGGTTACAGGCCCACAAGCCTACTCATGTATTAGTTGAACTAGGCGGAAACGATGGTATTCGCGGCTTTCCAGTGAAAATTCTTCGTAAAAACCTCACCACCCTCGTTGAAAAAAGCCAAGCGGCTGGGGCTAAAGTCGCGGTGATGGCCATTCAAATTCCACCTAATTTAGGCCCTCGTTACACCAAGATGTTTGCAGACACATACAAAAAAGTCACAGATACGACTGACAGCTATTTAATGCCGTATTTTATGGTTGAAATCGCAACAGATAAGTTATTGATGATGCAAGATAACCTTCACCCGAATGCCGAAGCACAGCCGATTATTCGTGATTTTATGTATCGTGAATTCAATACTTGGCTTAGCAAATAACCAAATAAAAATGCCCTTAATCAATTTACTTTTTCGCAAAAAGCATGCAGCAGCAAGTTAAACGCCGTGATGAATTAGAATATAAACTTAGTAATGCTCATAAAAATCAAGAGTTAAGCCTTTTTTATCCACCTATCGTCGATGCCCAAAGCGCTTCTTGACATGGAGTTAAAGCGCTTATGCGCAGGCAGCTAAGTGATGGCTGCTTTGTGTCTTCGGTAGGATTTATTTCGGTTACTTAAGAAAGCGGGCTCATCAGTGAAATGGGCGAGTGGCTTACAAAGCAAACTTGCTATGATATTAAGTCACTTGTGACTTC